>NZ_JANSHS010000147.1:0-23074 GCF_047461695.1 Synechococcus sp. R6-7 | reverse complement strand
GCTTTAGCGGTCGGAGTCGGGTAGTTTACGCTCCCTACACCCACTTGGAGCTGAAGATCATCGACGATGGCTGCGGTATGCCGGCGTCCAAGAGTGGGGTGGATCCCGCCCAGCCGTCTGGCCATGGACACGGGTTGCTCAACATGCGCTACCGAGCCGAGTTGATCGGGGCAAGCATTGCTTGGCGTAATCGCCGCTTTGGCAGTGGCACAGTTGTAGAGCTGCGAGTCCCTCTGCCGCCGAGTCCCCGATCTTGCGGCTAGCCCCCCCTTTTCTGAGGTAGCAGACGCAGCATTTTCAGTCTCAACCTGTTCTATAGTCGTTTAAGCTCAAGGGTTCCCGGTTCTCTAACCTGTCTGGTGGAGGGATCCTCTCACGCCGGCAGGACGGAGTTTTTGCGCTGTCGTTGACACTGCGAGGAGAAGCATCTGTGGCCTATCGTGTGACTTTGATCCCTGGGGATGGCATTGGCCCGGAAGTGGCCAAGGCGATGACCACGGTCTTGGAGGCTACTGGGGTTCGGTTCGAATGGATCCCGGTAGAAGCAGGAGTGGAGGTGATCGAGAAATACGGCACCCCCTTGCCGCCCCAGGTGTTGGAGTCCATTCGGGAAACCAAAGTGGCGATCAAAGGGCCGATTGGCACTCCCGTAGGTACTGGCTTTCGTTCGGTCAACGTAGCCATTCGCAAGGAGCTGGATCTCTACGCCAATCTGCGCCCGGCCAAATCCATGCTCGGTGTCAAAAGCCCTTTTCAAGACATTGACCTAGTGGTGGTGCGGGAAAATACTGAAGATCTCTATGCCGGGATCGAGTTTGAACGGGGCACGCCGGAAGCCATCCAAGCGCGGGAGGAAATGATGCGCCTCTCCGGCAAACCCATCCGCGAGGGATCCGCCATTGGCATCAAGCCCATTTCGGACTTCGGCAGCCGCCGCATTGTCAAATTTGCCTTTGAGTACGCCCGCCAGAATGGCCGCAAGAAGGTGACGGCAGTTCACAAAGCCAACATCATGAAGTTCACCGATGGCTTGTTTTTGCAGGTGGCGCGGGAGGTGGCCCAGGAGTACCCCGACATCGAGTTTGAAGATCGCATCGTGGACAACATGTGCATGCAACTGATGCAAAAGCCGCAGCTCTACGATGTGCTGGTGCTCACCAACCTCTATGGGGACATCATTTCCGACTTGTGCGCGGGGATGATCGGCGGGCTGGGGGTGGCGCCAGGAGCCAACATTGGCGACGGCATTGCGGTTTTTGAGGCCATTCACGGCTCTGCTCCCAAATATGCCGGCCAAAACAAAGTCAACCCCTGCGCTCTGATCCTCTCCGGGGCGATGATGCTGCGCTACCTAGGAGAGCGGGAGGCTGCCGCAAGGGTGGAGGCGGCGGTGCAGGCGGTGATCGCCGAGGGCAAGCAGGTCACCTATGACCTGGCCACAGGGGATCCCGTCGGCACTCAGGAAATGGCCAAGGCCATTGCTGCCCGCGTGCAGGAGATGGCTCCGCAGTAGGGTTTGGCGTCAAATGTTCTGATCCCAGGCTCCTCAAAAGGGAGGGACTGGGGGCCTCAGTACCCCAAAGCCAGATCCACCACCCCCAGCAAGGGATCCCCGGCCCGGAAGCGCCGCACATTTTCTCGCACCCGCTTAGAGAGGGCTGGGACAATCATGGCATCGGTAAGAGCAGTGTGGGGGGTAATCAGGCAGTTGGGCAAGCTCCAGAGGGGATGCCCATCCGGTAGGGGCTCGGGATCCGTGACATCCAAGGCGGCCCCGCGAATGACCCCCTGCTGCAGGGCGGCCACCAAGTCGGAGGTCACGATGTGCTTGCCTCGCGCCACATTCACCAGCCAGCACTGGGATCCCATCTGCTCCAACTCAGCTTGGGCGATGATCCCCTCAGTTTCCGGCGTGAGGGCCAAGGCCAAGATCACCACGTCTGCCTCTGCCAACACCGTTTGCCGTTCCGCGAGCGTCACCACCCGCGTGGCCCCCGGCAAGGGATCCGCCTTGCGACGCACCACGTCGATGGAGCACTGAAAAGGCTGCAACAGCTTGATCAACTCTTGGGCGATGCCCCCGGCCCCAAAAATGACCACGCGGCTGCCCCAGAGGCTGGTACCGGAGCCTTCCTGCCACGTTTGGGCCAAGGCGCGGATCTTCAAGTCGCGCAAGCCGGCCAAGGTCAAGGCCAAGGCATGTTCTGCCACCGGTTGAGCATAGACTCCCTTGCCACAAGTCCACACATAAGCGGGATCCAAGACTCCCGCCCGGACAAAAGGCTCTACCCCCGCCCAGGGCAACTGCACCCAGCGGATCCCTTTCCCTTCCGCCAGACAGCACTTCAGGCCGGGCACATCAAAGGCATCGGCCCAGACCAAGGCTTCTGCTTCTGCCAGGGGCACAATTTCGCCACCCCCTGCCAAAACAGCCTCTTTGAGCCAGGGGCGAAGATGGCCGGGTTCGACGGCAATGCGTTTGCCTTGGATGCCCATAGGAACCGTTGGATAAGGCTTTCCCCTTGCCAGGATACTGTCGGCAGAGCGAGAGATGGCATGCACGGGCAGCCGCAAAAACCGGTGATCGAGTGTTAAGGGATCCCAAAGGGATCCTGGGCCACTTCCATAGGATCGCTAGGGTGAAAATTAGGGCTGCTGTGTTGGCTCAATCCTTAAGTAGGTAGCATTCCCCAATGACCCTATCCGAACTGCTGATCTTGGTGACGCTGCTCTTTCCCGGGATCCTGTTGTCGCTCATTGTGATGGGAACCTTTGCCGCAGGGGGATAATCATCTCCCAATGACAATGGTGAAGCCCTAAAGACGTGAAGACATGTCCAAAACCAAGCTGAGCGCCTGGGTCATGGGCTGGGGGTTAGCCTGCACTGCTGCTCTCTTTTTGCCCAGCGTGGCTGCTCAAGCTCAGGTGACCCTCGGTGTGCAGCCGGTGCGGGTGGTGCAAGGGATCCCTTTGTACCAGAAGGAGGTTTGGGTTGGAGACAATCGGATCCCCGTTTCTATCGTGGTCATTTCTCTCGCAGCCGGCCAACTGCGGCCCATCTGGGCTGCACGCGCGGGGCTGGTGGGTCTGGGGGAGCTGTCTTCCTTTGGCCCCGAACAGGGGGCAGTGGCCGCCATTAACGGTGGGTTTTTCAACCGCAACACCCGTCAGCCGCTGGGGGCAATTCGTCGGGATGGCCGTTGGATCTCCAGCCCCATTTTGGGTCGTGGGGTCATCGCCTGGTCGGATGGGACGGCAGGGCAAGAAGGGGGATCCGTGCGCTTTGCCCGTTTGCGGATGCAAGCAGAGCTGCGCAATGCCATTGGGGACCGGATCCCGGTGGTGGGCATCAATACAGGCTATATCCTGCCCGGCATCTCCCAGTTCACCCCCGACTGGGGATCCACCTACACCACCCAAACGGACGACGAAATGCTCGTGATGGTGCGGGAGGATCGGGTGCAAGAGATTCTGATGGCTGGCCTGGCCGGCAGTTTAACGGTACAGATTCCCAGTGAGGGGTATGTATTGGCAGGGCGGGGGCTAGAAGGTGCCCTAGAAGCCCGCAAGCTGGTTCCCGGGGATCGCCTCAGCCTTCATCTGCGCTTGGATCCGCCCGAGCTGGAAGCTTATCCCCACATCCTAGGGGCAGGGCCGCTCTTGCTCTTGGATGGGCAGGTGGTTTTGGATGCCCGATTGGAGGCATTTCAACCCCTCTTTCGCCGGCAGCGAGCCGCCCGCAGTGCCATTGGCCAACTGGACAGCGGACATTTGCTGCTGGTTACCGCCGGCAATGCCCAGGAAAATCAAGGGCTTACCCTGCTGGAGATGGCACAGTTGATGCAGCAATTGGGCTGTCGCCATGCCCTGAACTTGGATGGGGGCAATGCTTCCACCTTGGTGCTGGGGGGAGAAGCCGTCAATTGGGAACACCGACACCCAGAAGCCAGCCCACTCAACAGCGAGACGGATCCCAGTCCATCCCGGCGGCGTACACCCCGAGTTCACAATGGCCTAGGGTTTTTCCCAAGCCCAAGTCGGTGACAGAAAACTTTTGTGCCGGCGGGATGGAGTCTTTTCCCTTTGATCCAGGGATCGAGGGTGGGATCCCCGGACTTCCTGGCTGATTGGAGGAGGGGGCAGGTATTCTCCAGGATTGGATCTACCTTCTCAAGAAAAAGATCTCTCCCCCCGCCAGAGGAAGGACTCGGCTTTGATTGCGCAATGGGATCCCGGCAATCTCAGCACCCAAAGCCCCAGAGCTTTTTCAGGTCAATTTTAAGTGGGATCCAAACTGAACGCCCAATGCTCATTTCTCATAACAGAAATAGAGATTAAATTAAGTAGAAAACATTGGCCTTGAGACCGGTAAGAAAAATGATCAAAGAGGCGATCTCTTGAAGAAGACGACCTCAGAGTATAAAAGGCACGCAATTCTTTACCCTTCTGCTAAATCAGATGCTGGTTTTCAAAAAAGTATTGTCAATAATCCATTTTTTGACGAAGATGATTGACGAATTTATATTTCTTCACTCTCGAGGTTAGAAATTAACTCCTTGGACTTTTGGTTACAATTCTCTCTACTACGAATGTTCGCTAATGTGTAGGCCTACCCGGCTCCCGACCAAATGTATAGTTATTTTAAAAATGACTATCTCTCCTGGTGGACAAGGCTTTTGGGGTAGGTTGGCCCTTGCTCCTCTCTCGTGGGTGGGCTGCTGGTACTGGCATTCCTGTTTGTGAGAGTTAATCTTATTTGGAAGAAATTGATCTTTTTCTCAAATTTTTATAGAGCACCTCTATACTCAAGTGAGATAGCCCCACACACAAGCTTCTGGGCTAGGCCTGAAATTTTATTGAGATCCCCTGTCAAAGCTTTTCAGGTATTGCCTCTTGTGCCAAAAGGCTAGGATGGGCAAGGATTGTATTTTCTATTACTCTATTGGGGATGATTTGTATGCCAGCTAGAAGCAGAACCGACTCATTGACGGATACGCACAGGTGGTGTTTCATGGAATCCATAGCCGACGCTCTCCACCACTTGTAGGCCTTGTAACCTAGGGCCGTGTTCTCTAGCCTGCTCGCGAGATAGAACGTGGTTTGCACTGCTTCTCCAAATCCTATGCCTTCCTCCAAGGATGCCGCTCCTGTAGCCCGCGCCAAACAGCCTGCGGCTCAAGCCAGCCCTGCTGCCGGCGAGCTTTTCCTTCAGCAGAATGGATCCCTCTCCGCCCAGTTGGTTCCCCAGGGATCCCTGCAGCTTTACACCCACCCCAGCCGGGGCATGTTTACGCCCGTCATGGCTCAGGCGATGCGCTTGGCAGGCCAGGGAACGCGGGTGCTGATCGTGCAATTTCTCAAGGGTGGGATCAATCAGGGGCCCGAAAATCGTCTCTCCTTGGGCAGATCCTTAGAGTGGGTTCGCTGTCGCCTGCACCGGTGCATCGATACACCTCACCTAGAGCCTGAGGAGCGGGTGGCATTGGATGAGCTGTGGCAATTTACCCAGGAGGCTGTCAGGAGTGGCCGCTATGACTTGGTGGTGTTGGATGAGCTGAGCTTGGCTGTGAAGTTGGGCCTGATCCCAGAAGCGGAAGTGCTGAGCTTAATCGACCAACGCCCCATCTCCATGGACATGGTGATCACCGGGCCGGAGATGCCGGATTCGTTTCTGGAGCGGGCCGACTTGATCACGCAGCTGCGCCTACGTGGCATCCCAGGCCCAGGGCTCCGCACTGCCGATGGGAATGTTGCCTGTTCTCTGGATCCCCCTCAAGTCAGCGGCACAGGTGCTATGCCTACAGCAGCCCATGTTGCTCCGCACCGCTAGCGCAAACAGTTTCCGCTCCGAAAGACCTAGGCAACACGGGTCGCGTCAGGGGGGCGGAGTCCCAATAAGACTGGAGCTTGTCCACCAGATGTGCCCTCACTCTCCAGGAAGCCGGCTGTAGCCATGTTGAAAAACGACCGCTGGATCTGTGAGCAAGCGCGGCGAGGGATGATCGAGCCGTTCTGCCCTGAGCTGGTGCGCGCTGTTGAATCTCGGCCCGTTTTAAGTTACGGGCTGTCTTCCTACGGCTACGACATCCGCCTGTCGCCGGTGGAGTTCAAGATCTTCCGCCATGTGCCCGGCACAGTGGTGGATCCCAAACGGTTTAACCCCAAGAATCTGGAAGCGGTGGAGCTGCACCACGACGAGATGGGGGATTACTTTATCATCCCGGCCCATTCCTATGGGTTGGGGGTGTCTTTGGAGCGGCTGCAAGTTCCGGATAACATTACCGTGATCTGCATTGGCAAATCTTCCTATGCCAGGGTGGGCCTGATTGCCAACCTGACGCCCGCTGAGGCGGGATGGCGGGGTTATCTCACCCTGGAGTTTTCCAACGCCTCCAGCGCCGACTGCCGTGTGTACGCCAACGAAGGGGTGGTCCAGCTTCTGTTTCTGGAAGGGGATCCCTGCCAAGTGACCTACGCCGACCGCGCTGGCAAGTATCAGGATCAGCCGCAGCAGGTGGTGGTGGCCAAGGTTTAGCTGCTTCCCTCAAAAGGGAGAGGGTTGGCGGGATCCGGTTGGCTATGCTGGATCCACGTAGAACCCCATCTTGATTCATCTCCATGCCTGACTCTTTTTCGCCTGCTGCCGCTCCCCCCGGTGAGGCTGAGCCTTTGGGCGATAGGGAGCCCAATCCGGATCTGCTCACAGCTTCCTACGACTACACCCTCCCTCCAGATCGGATTGCGCAAACGCCGGTGGAGCCCAGGGATCAGGCGCGGATGCTGGTGGTGTACCCGGATAGGCACGAGCATCGCCGCTTCTGCCATCTGCCCGACTACCTGCGGGAGGGGGATCTGCTGGTTCTCAACGATACCAAGGTGATCCCGGCCCGCCTGTTCGGGGCCAAGGAACCCTCCGGGGCGCGGGTCGAAGTGTTGCTGCTGGAGCCTTGCCTGGAAGGGATCCCTGCCGCCGCCCAACCTCTGCCGGATCAGGCGTGGAACTGGCGGGTTTTGGTCAGGCCGGGCAAACGGGTGAAGGTGGGGGATCGGATTGGTTTTTGGAGCAAGGAGGGATCCCCCTCTGGGCTGAGGGCCACCGTTCTGGCTTTGGACCCGGAAACCGGCGGGCGAGTGGTGCAGTTTGAGTGGGAAGGGGCGCAACCTTTTGAGGAAATCCTGGAACAGGTGGGCCGGATCCCGCTGCCTCCCTACATCAAGGCTTCCGGACAGGTTCGCCCTGAAGACTACCAAACCCTCTGGGCCAAACACCCCGGCTCGGTGGCTGCTCCCACGGCAGGGCTGCACTTTACCCAGGAGCTGCTGGAGCGGCTGGCCCAAAAAGGGATCCAAACGGCCTACATCACCCTGAACATCGGCCTGGGTACCTTCCGACCGGTGGAAGCGGAGCGGGTAACCGAGCATCGTCTCCACAGCGAGTGGCTCAAGGTGCCGGCAGAAACGGTGGCAGCCATCCAAAAAGCCCAAGCCCGCGGGGGGCGGGTGATCGCGGTGGGAACGACTGTGGTGCGCTCTTTGGAAACCGCGGCAGCCTCTGGCACCTTGCAGCCTTGGCAGGGGAAAAGCGATCTCTTCATCTACCCCGGCTACTCCTGGCGGGTGGTTCAGGGACTGGTCACCAATTTTCATCTGCCCCGCTCCAGCCTGATGATGCTGGTGGCTGCGCTGATCGGGCGGCAAAGGCTGCTGGATCTCTACCGAGAGGCCGTCGACCAGGGGTATCGCTTCTATTCCTTTGGGGATGGCATGCTCATCTTGCCCTAGGGCTGGGGCTGACCTCCCTGGGATCCCTTGAAGGAACCGGCCTCCGCCTCTCCTTCAACTGGGGTCGAAGGACGGTCTTGGCCGCCGGCAAACCAGTTCTGGATGCGATCCCATTCCACCTGGTGGTAGCCGTCCACCGCCCAATTGGCCCGCCGCTGCAGCATGTGCAGAGGAAAGAAGGTAGCCAGCGCCAGGACTGGGATCCCCGCCGAACGGGCTGCCTGAATGCCGGGGTAGGTGGCTTCAATGCTCAAGCACTCCTGGGCAGGCAATTCCATCCGCTGCAAAAGCAGGCGGTGCAAGTGTCCTGGGGAAAGCATTGGGCCTGCATCATCCCCCGTCACTCGATAGGAGCGCACATCGGTCAACCGCATCAGGGCCGGGCAGCATGGCTGGAAGCGCTCTAGAAAAGCGGCCACCTCGGCTGCCGATTGGCCGCACAGCAGGCCGACCTTCAGTTGCAGCCGCTCCAGCGTCTCCAAAGTTTCCGCCAAACCGGGAATGAGAGGCAATTCCCTCTGCCCCTGCAAAGCTTGCTGGTAGTATAGGGCCTTGCGTTTCAGCAGCTCTTCCAGCTGCTTGGGGTTGAGCACCCGCCCCTGCTCCCCCCACAGAGCCGGCAGGCGCTCTCGATCCGGTCGGCCCAGGTATTGCAGCCGGTAAAGCTCCCGCTGCCCAGGGGATCCCGACTTCGGCCAGCACAGGTTCCAGGGGCGCAGGTTCTCTTCCACCAGCAGTTGGTTGATGGCCTGTAGGTGCAAGTTCTCGTCATCGGCCACCACTCCACTCCAGCTCAAGATCACCCCTTGCAGTCCCATAGGGGGGACATCACCCTCTGCTAACGACCGCAACCCAACTGCATCAAAGCAGATGGCTTGTCTATCCATTTTGGACGCGACGCTCGAACTCTTCCCGAGTGGTGTCCACCAATTGCACTGCCTCTGGATAGAGCTGAGGATGGTTTTGCTTCAGCCAACTGAGCACCCGCGCCAATTGAGCTGCACACAGATCCAAGTCCGCTTGAAAAATAACCGCCGCTGCCATGTGCTGAGCATATTCGGGCGGGTGGCCTTGCTGCGCCAGCTCCGCCGTCAAAGCGGCCAAGGCTTGTTGACGAACTGAGGGCGACGAACTTTCGGGAGAAGACATAGGCCAAGCCTTTCAATCGGGAGAGTAGCGGCGCAAAGCCAGCGTGACGTTGTGCCCACCAAATCCAAAGGCATTGACCAAAGCGGCCTCGACAGCCATCTGCCGCCCCTTGTGGGGTACAAAATCCAGCCCTTCGCACTCGGGATCAGGGTTGTCCAAGTTGAGGGTAGGAGGAACCCAGCCGTGGTGGATGGCCAAAGCTGTGGCCACCGTGGCAATGCCGCCCGCTCCCCCCAACAGGTGGCCGGTCATGGACTTGGTGGCGCTGATGGCCAAACGGGGGGCATGCTCGCCAAAGACCGACTTGATGGCCTGGACCTCGGCGATATCCCCTACAGGGGTGCTGGTGGCATGGGCATTGATGTGTTGCACATCCCCAGGCTGAAGCCCGGCATCCTTGAGGGCCAGCCGCATCGCCCGGGCCGCTCCCTCGCCGCCGGGGGCAGGGTTGGTCATGTGGTGGGCATCGCAGGTGAGGCCATAGCCGACTATCTCCGCATAGATCTTGGCCCCGCGGGCGCGGGCATGCTCCAACTCCTCCAGCACCAGGATCCCTGCTCCTTCCCCCATGACAAAGCCATCCCGATCCCGATCAAAGGGCCTACAGGCTTGCTCCGGGGTGTCGTTGCGGGTGGAAAGGGCCTTCATGGCACTGAACCCCGCCATGGACAAAGGGGTGACCGCCGCTTCCGTGCCACCTGTAATCGCCGCTTGCACCTCTCCCCTCTGGATGAGCCGAAAGGCATCGCCAATGGCGTTGGAGCCAGAGGCACAGGCCGTAACTGTGCAGGAATTGGGGCCTTTGGCGCCAAAATGAATGGCCAGGTGACCCGCAGCCATATTGGCGATCATCATGGGCACCATGAAGGGGCTACAGCGATCCGGCCCTTTCTGCAGATAGATGGTCTGCTGCTCTTCCAAGACGCGGATGCCGCCGATGCCGGTGCCCAAGATCACCCCCACTTGCTCAGCGTTGAGAGCGGTGATACGAAAGTCAGCGTCCTCCAAGGCTTGCCGGGTGGCCGCCATCGCCAGGTGCACAAAGCGGTCGGTGCGCTTGACATCCTTGCGATCCAAATAGTCGAGGGGATCAAATCCCTTCACCTCTCCGGCAATACGGCAATCGTGGCGGGAGGCATCAAAATGGGTAATCGGCCCAATGCCGCAGCGCCCTGCCAGCAGGCTCTGCCAAAACTCGGCAGGAGAGTTGCCGATGGGGGTGACCGCGCCCAGCCCCGTAATCACAACGCGGCGGGTTGGTCTGTAAGCAGTGGCGGGATCTGTGGTAGCCATCGTCCGGTGTTAGCCCGGGGGTATAGAGTCAGAACTGGGGGCAGACTAGGCAGCTTTCTTCGAGAGGATGTAGTTGACAGCGTCTTGCACGGTGGCGATCCTTTCTGCATCTTCATCGGGGATCTCCAGGTCGAATTCCTCTTCAAAAGCCATGACCAGCTCCACCGTATCAAGGCTGTCGGCCCCCAGGTCGTTCTGGAAATTGGCTTCTGGGGTCACTTTGTCATCTTCCACGCCCAGTTGATCGGACACGATCTTACGAACACGGCTGTAAACTTCGTCTGCGCTCATGCTTGGAATCCCAACTCTCGATTCAGCGTGTCTTGGCCGGGCCAACCAGCGGCCAATGAAGCAATCCCTATTGTATCGGACAATGGATTCCCTCTTGTGAGCAGCCTCACCTGCATTGGCTGCTGCGGCCAGGGTATGGGAATTGGGCGGCAGCCTTTTCGGTTGTGGGAAAGAAAAGCTAGTATAGTCCACTGCGTCTCTACCACTGGATTCTAAGGAGAACTTGCTTCCATGCCCCGCGCTTACGAAACGATGCTGATTGTGCGTCCTGATCTGTCAGATGAACCCCTCGAACAACTGCTCAGCAGTCAGGAGGCAATCCTGCGAGAGAACGGAGTAACCCACGTGGAGATTACCAATAGGGGCAAGCGCCGCTTTGCCGGGTTTGAGATGAAAAAGTTCAAGGAGGGTCTGTACATCCAGTTCAACTACGAAGCCGAACCCAATGCGGTGGCTGCCTGGGAGAAAAACCTGCGCATCAACGAGAGTGTGCTGCGCCACATGACTCTCCGCGTCGGCTAGGTTTGACGGCATCCTGGCCTGCGGGCATGATGGAAGTGCCCTGAGCTGCCCCTTATCCCTGGATGGCTCCGTTATGAACTCGATTGTGTTGATGGGCGAGGTTCTGTCTGAGCCAGAGCTGCGCTACACCCCTGATAACTTAGCTGTTGCGTCCTTGGTGATCGGCTTTCCCAGCCTGCGCCCGGATGAGCCGCCCTATCGCGTGCGCGTTTCCTCTTTTGGAGAACTGGCCAAAAGGGTGGTGGACACCTGCCATGTGGGCGACCAAATCACAGTGGAAGGCCAACTGCACATGAATGTGGTGGAGCGAGATGGGCGCAAGGAAAAGCTGGCCGAGATCACCGCGCGCCGTGTCCATCAGCTGGGATCCGCTCGCGTCCTCTCTCTGACGGGGATGGGTGAACCGGCAACTGGGGAATCCTCTGAAGGGGATGTCCCTTCCCCACCAGATCCCAACGATATCCCGTTCTAGAGGTTGTGAGATTTGTCGGGATCCCCCATGTCTCAAAAACTTGGCGAACCCTTGGGATCCCTGCGGGTCATCGGCTACTCGGTGCAGGGGCGTCCCATTCACCTTTGGCAGCTCACCCAAGGGATCCGCTCCTTGCTGCTGATCGGCGGAGTACACGGGGACGAGGTGGAAGGATACACTCTGATCGAGCGCTATGTGGCCTCGGGGAAATGGGGATCCCTGGCCGGGAAAGCGACCTTGTGGGCAATCCCTCGCTTGAACCCGGATGGCTGTGCCCTGGGGCAACGTCTCAATGCCAACGGTGTGGATCTCAACCGCAATCTGCCCACCCAAGATTGGATCCCGGCCTCTTTGGAAGCTCGCTATCCGCCCGGAGCAGCCCCAGGCTCCGAGCCCGAGACGCAGGCGTTGTTGGGGGGCTTGGCCCAGATGCGGCCCCAATTTATCCTTTCTGCCCACTCCTGTCAGGCACACCCCTGTGTGAACTACAACGGCCCTGCCCTTGAGCTGGCCCAGGTGATGGCCGCTTGCAACGGCTTGCCCATTACCGCCGACATTGGCTACCCTACCCCTGGTTCTCTGGGCACTTGGGCAGGGCAGGAACGGCACATCCCAACCCTAACGCTGGAAATCCTGCGGGGCACTCCCCTCGATCAAGTCTGGCAAGAGCAGGCCGAGGCGCTGCAGGCGGTGTTGGAGTGGGCAGCCCAAGGCGATGCCTTCTGACCGGTGTCAAGATCTCTGAACTTTCGTTGCCAATCTGCCTAGTTCGTTCAAGATATCTGGGGTTTTCTCGCCCAAATCTTCTACAACACAGATAGGTGGGGCAGAGCAGAGGGGAGCTTGGAGTCGAGGGAAAAGGGGTCAGAGGTCAACCCCGAAGTCACGCTGCTTCTGCCTTGTGCCCCGCTGTTAGCCATCTGGAGGAAGCCGATATGTTCAGCAGGATTTTGGTGGCAGTGGATCGGTCGGAGCTGAGCCAGGGAGTATTTCAAAAGGCCGTCCAAGTGGCCAAGGCCATGCAGGCCCAGATGATGATTCTCCATGTTCTGTCTCAGGAAGAGCCGGGCGCCCCAGAGCCGCCGATGATCCTGGGGGTAGATTACAGCTCCACCATCAGCGCCGAGCTGTGGCAGTCCTATCGGGAGCAATGTGCCATCTTCGAGCAAAACCAGATGGACTACCTGCGCTCGCTGGTGGAGAAAGCGGCTGAGCACGGGATCCGTGCTGAGTACAGCCTCAACTACGGCAACCCCGGTCGGGTCATCTGCGATCTGGCCCGCTCTTGGGATGCGGACTTGGTGGTGGTGGGCCGCCGCGGCCACTCCGGCCTGAGCGAGCTGTTTCTGGGCAGCGTCAGCAACTACGTGCTGCACCGCGCCCCCTGCTCGGTGTTGACGATACAAGGGGAAGCCCTGAAAAAAGCAACCCAAACCGCGGAGGAGAAGACAGCTACCTCTGCTGGCTAAGGCTCTAGGAACTCGGGGGCGAGGGGGTGGAAGGCGGTTGCGTGAGTGGGGCGGAGTCCTTGCTCTCCGGCTGGCCTTCCAAGAGGCGATTCACTTCGGTTTCCAGGCTGTTGAAGGTGCTCAGCTCGATCACGGCAATGTCCGGCTGGCGGCTGCTTTGCACATAGGCCCGCAAGCCAGAGGAGGCCAAGCTCAGGGCCAAGGGATCCTGCTCGGCGTCGGGTTTGGGCTCAAAGGTCAGCCGTAGGTCGGGCTCAGACAACACCCTTTGGGCTTCCGCGTCGGCCTGTTCCACAAACTCCTTGGCGCGGGCAGCATTTAGGCTGGAGAACAGAGAGCCGAGATCCACAGGCTGGCCCGGTTGCTCCGGGTTTTCCCAGCGCAGCTCCAGGGATCCCTTCTCCTGCGGCAGAGGGTTAAGGGTAACCCGCTCCCCCAGCGACTCCAGGGTCACTTGACCTACCTGGTTGGGATTGAGGCGGGCAATGCGGTGATCCCGCAGCTCTTCCAAGTCAGAGCGGAGAATATCGGCGGTGCTGGTGAGCAGGGTGGCCACTGCCGGGTGCTCAGAGGTGATGACGTACACCTGGCCATCTTTCTCCGATCCCAAAGCGACGTTCAGGGTTTTGCCCTCCTCCAGCTCTACCGTCAGGCGGGCGGAAGGCTGCTCCAAGCCATAGGGGGCGAGCTCGTCTTTGGTCTCGGCGGGGAACTCCACGGCTTGCAGGCGAGACAAAGTATTGAGCAGACGATCGACGTTGAGGTCATCGGCAGGCAGCTCGCGGGGCTGGACAATCTGCCAAGTAAAGTGCTCCGCACCGCTGGCGCGAACGTCTTGCCGCTGCAGGCGAACAACTTCCGGCTCCGCCTCTGCCAACTGCACTTGCAGGGCTTTCACCTCGGCTGTATCAAACCGAAGCAAGGTTTTGTCCCGCAAAGCCAAGAGAGAGGGCAACAGGGATCCCTTCTGGGCACTGCTTAGAAGCACCACCTGTCCCCCTTCGGGCTGGGCGTAGAAGCCAGAGCCGTCGAAGTTGTCGTTGCCGATGGCTAGGCGGTAGGGATCCCCTTCTTTGGGGAAAAGGGCAATTTGGTGTCGCGGCTGATCCAGGCCAAAAGCGGCTAGGTCGGTGGCCCCCTCTAGGGTGATTTGGGGAGTGAGGCGGGAGAAGGTGTTGAGCAACTGCTCAATGGGGAAGTCCAGCGCCGCCGACTGGATGGGACTGACAATCCGCCAGCGGGATCCCTCTTCTTCCGGAGTGCGCTCCAAAAGGATTTCCAAGTGCTCCGCACCGCTGCCGCGAACGGGTTCCCCCTCTTTCTGTTGGCGGATTTCAATGCGGGCGATGGTGTCGGTGGCAAAGTGGAACAGCCGCGCTCGCTCCGCCTGTTGCTCCTGGCGCAGTTGCTGGATGTTGTCCAAGAGGAAGTAGCCCAGCAAACAGGCCACCGCCAAACCCAGGAGAATCCAGGTGGTTCGCTTGAACATGCCTGCTTTCCTCCAGCTCTACCGTCTTTGCCACCACAGGGCAGCTCCGGAACCCAGGGCCGCCAAGGGCAAAAGGACCGTTGATCCCAGCACCAGCCAGCGGAAGTTTTGACCGGTCAGGGTGAGACGGCGATCCGTGATGGATTTGGGGCGGATGGAGATCTGCTCCGTTTGCTCAGTCAGCCAGTTGAGGGTGTTCAAGAAGAGATCCCGGTTGCCCTGCTGCCGCAAGTTGCCGTTGAGGGCGAAGTTGACATTGCCGATCACCACCAGGCGGGCCTCCTGCGGGGATCCTGTGTCGGCCTGGTCGGCGTCCAAACGGCGTGTTAAAGCAACACCCAAGGTGAGGGGGCCGGGCTTGTCCTGCTCCGGATCGAATTGCAAGGGGCCACGTTCCAGCTCAGGACTGGTCTCCCCCCAACTTTGCGGGCCGGTGCGCAGCAAGGGCGCGGCTTGGATCCCTTCGCGGGCTTCGGTTTCCACAGAGCGGGCCAGGGGGAACAGGGTCATTAGCCGCTGGGCCGCCAAGGGGGCGGTGATGGGGTGATCCCCGTAGGTAGTAACCAGGGCAACCGCCGGCCCTGTCCCCAACAGTTGGCTGACGCTGCTCACCTCAATGAGGATGTCATCCCCCAAGACCACGCCCCACTCTTCCAGCAAGGGATCCAGGCCAGCCTCCACCCGCGGCCCGATCAGCAACAGCAGCCGTCCGCCTTTCGCCAGATAATCCTGCAGTTTCTCCACCTCGCCGGGGAACAAAGCCCGCTGTGGCCCCGCCAGCACCAGGACATCCGCCTCTTCTGGGATCCCCGATTGCACCAAGTTGAGGGGCTCTACCCGATAGCCTTCCTGACCCAGGGCTGCCGCCGCCTGGGCCAGAGTTGGAGTACCTTCCCTCGCTTCCAGCCCCACTTCCCCGTGCCCTTGCACGAAATAGGCCAGCAACTCCCCTCGGTTGACCACTTTGGACAGGACGGGGGTCAGTTTGCTCTCCAGATCAGGGGCAGGGGGCTGAGGCAGTTGTTGCCGGCTTTCTCCGGCCTCCACCACCAGGGTGTTGTTCTGGGTCACCTGCAGCCGCTGAATGGTCAGGGGATCCCGGTTGGGATCCACAAACTCAAACTGGAAGCGGTTGGGGTTGAGGCGGCGATAGCGCTCCAGTTGTTCCCGCAAGTTGGGATCCGGCGCCGTGGTTGCCACCCAAACTTTGACCGGCTGCGCCAATCCCTGCACCAATTGCCGGGTTTGGGGCGACAGGGTAAACAGACCCTCCTCAGTGAGATCCAGCCGCAGGTCGTAGCGCACCGCCACCACATTCACCAGCACCAGAATGACGGCCATCGCCGCCGCCGCCACCAGGATGTTGGCGTTGGTCTGGGTGGAACGCAAACCGAGGAAGACCCCCACCTCCTGCCGGTGGGTGATGCCCCAAGCCACCAGCAGGGCCAAACCTGTTGCCAGCATGCTCAGGGGCACAGCCGTCCAACCGGTAAAGGCGGATCCCACCACCAGGCCAATGGCGATGACGCCGATGCCCAGGATCCCTGTCCAGTCCTTTAACGCGCGCCAGTCCTTCATAATGCTCCGCACCGCTGCCGCAAACACCACACTCCTCCCATCTGACCCTAGCTCTGTTGCCAGCGCAGGCTTTCCACCGATTGCACCGTGGCAAACAGCCCCAGGACGATGATGCTCAAGAAAAGAATGAGGCTGCTGCTGCTGAGGATCCCTTGCACCCAGTTGCTATATTGCTGCAGCAAAGACACATGCCGCAGCGTTGCAGCAATCCAGTTTTCCTCCTGGCCGGCTGCCGCGTCGATCACCCAGAGCAACAAAATCAAGCCAAAGGTGGCCACTGCTGCGATGAGGGTGCTGTCTGTCAGAGAAGAGATAAACAACCCCAAGGCCATAACGCTACCCGCCAGCAGGGTTAGGCCCACATAACCCATCAGGGTCAGGCGGTAGTCCACTGCCGGGTTGGCGCTGCTCAGCACCAGCACATGGTAGACCAGCGGCGGCAGCAGCAGCGTGATGAAAAACACCCAGACCGCCAACCATTTGCCCAGGGCCACCTCCAAGTTGGTGATGGGAGAAGTAGCCAGCAGCTCCATCGTGCCTCGCCGCCGCTCCTCGGCATAGGAGCTCATGGTGAAGATGGGCAATAGAAATAAGGAGAGGGTGCCCAAGAGGTTGAGAAACTGCTGTGACAGGATGGTGGCCGCGTCGAAATTGTTCTCCTGGCCGAACTGGGCGAAAAGATCCACCTGCTGAGAAAAGCTGATCACCCGCACCAGAATATTAAAGAAGAAAAACCCCGCCAGTCCCCAAAACACCGCGGCCACCACATAGGCAATGGGGGAGGTGAAGTAGCCGCGCAGCTCTTTGCGAAAAATGGCAACCACTCCGTTCATGCCGCTTCCTCCAGTAGGCCCTCGGATCCCTCTTGCGTAGTGAGCTGCAGGAAAATCTCTTCCAAAGAAGCCTGCGGGCGGCCTATCTCGTAGAGGTCGATCCCTGCCTGCACCAGCACCCTGGCCACCTCCGGGATCCAGCCGTCCGCGGCAGCGTTGCTCTTGAGCTGCACCTGCCAGCGGGAGAGATCCGCCGCCAAGGGCTGTAGGCTCACCACCTCCACTTGGGGCAAAGGCTGCAGGGCCGTCCGGATGGCCATTGCCTCGGTTGCCCCCACCACCAGCTTTGCCTGCTGCCGATCCTGGAGCTGGGCTGTCAGCTCGGCAGGCGTGCCAATGGCCGCCACCTGGCCGCGGTTGATGATCACCACTCGGTCGCAGGTCATGCTCACCTCGGGCAGGATGTGGGTGGAGAGGATGATGGTGTGCTCCCCCGCCAGGCTCTTGATGAGCTTGCGCACCTCGATAATCTGCTTGGGATCCAAGCCGATGGTGGGCTCATCCAGGATGATCACCGGCGGGTCGTGAACCAGAGCTTGGGCGATGCCCACCCGCTGCTTAAACCCCTTGGAGAGCTTGCGGATGAGGGTGTGGCGCTTTTCTTCCAGGCTGCACCGCCGGATCGCCTCGTCCACCCGCCTGGGCCGATCGCCAGCGCTGACCCGCTTGATCTGGGCCACAAAGTGCAGGTACGCCTCCACCGTCATGTCGGGGTAGAGGGGTGGGTTTTCCGGCAGATAGCCAATGCGCTGCCGCACCGCCATCGAGTTTTCGTGAACATCAAACCCGGCCACCCGCGCCGTCCCCTCGCTGGCAGGCAGATACCCCGCCAAAATGCGCATGGAAGTGGTCTTGCCAGCCCCATTCGGCCCCAAAAAACCCATGATCTCGCCGGCGTTCACCTGGAAGGAAACATCGCGGATGGCAGTGAAGCTGCCGTAGGTTTTGCTCAGATGCTCAACTTCGATGGCACCCGCGGTTGCACGAGCAGTGGGTAAACCTGTCATCAGCAACTCCTAACCTAGAGGGTCAGCAGCGATTAGCAAACGGTCCAAGGCCGAGTTACCCCTATTCCCAAAGAGGACAAATGTCGGGAAGCAGGCTCGGGCAAGAAGGCGGGCAACAGCGCTGAGGCCACATGCCAACTTAGCATAGCGACGGCGAGGATGAGTCGAGGGAACTGGGATCCCTTTCCCCCTTTTGGTGGGGATCCATCGGTTGGCTAGTCGGCAGGGCTTGTGAGGGATCCCCACTGTTCCAGTCCCAGAACGCGGCTTTCCCCTGGACAGGCCGCCACCACCTCCCCAATGGGGAAGGCTTCGGGGAGCAGGGATCTCACCTGATTTTCCGCCTCAGGGGGGATCACCAGCACATAGCCCACCCCCAGGTTGAAGGTGCGGAACATCTCCAAGGTCTCCACCTGGCCCTGCTCTTGGAGCCAGAGAAACTCCTGTGGGATGGGCCAGCTATGGGGCTGCAGCCGCGCCGCCTGGTTGGGGGCCAAACAGCGGGGCAAGTTTTCCGGGATCCCGCCGCCAGTGATGTGGGCCATGCCGTGGATGGCGATCCCTGCTGCCTGCAGCCGCTGCACCGCCTGCACGTAGATGCGGGTGGGGGTGAGGAATACTTCCGCCAAAGGCCGATCCCAGCCAGGAGGCCGGTGATCCCAGCGCCAACCCCGGTCGGCCACAATCCGCCGCACCAAGCTGTAGCCGTTGCTGTGTAGGCCGCTGCTGGGCAAAGCCAACAACCGATCCCCAAGCTGTACCCGCGACCCATCCAGAATGGCCGCCTTCTCCACAATTCCCACACAAAACCCGGCCAGGTCGTACTTCCCAGGGGGATAAAACCCCGGCATCTCCGCCGTTTCCCCGCCCAGCAGTTGGCAGCCCGCTTCCTGGCAGCCTGCCAAGATGCCATCGATCACCTGCCACAGGGCTTCTGGCTCCAGCTTGCCAGTGGCCACATAGTCCAAGAAAAACAGCGGCCGGGCCCCCACCGTCAGCACATCGTTGGCACACATCGCCACCAGATCGACGCCCACCCCCTGGTGCTGACCCCACTGCTGGGCAATGTCCAGCTTTGTCCCCACCCCATCGGTGCCCGCCACCAACACCGGCGCTTGATACCCTGTCGGCAGCTCAAACAGGCCGGCAAAGCCGCCGATGCCACCCAAGGTTTCTGAAGAACCTGAAGACGGAACTTGAATCCGTTCAACGCGCTCGCGGATCCCCCTGACAAAGGCCTGGCCCAGATCGATGTCAACCCCTGCTGAGCGGTAGTCCAAGATGCCGAAACCCCTTATGCTATCAAGACTTGGGCTTTTGTGCCCGACTGTGCAAACTGGTCAACTCAGAAACCTATGGTACATTAACTTCTGTTTTAACCGTCGCCTTGGAAGTTGTACAGGATTGGAGAGGAGCGCGGCCTCATGCGAAATTGGAAACAGCTTGGACAGGGACTGGATCCCGCCCGCAAAATGGGCTTGGTCAGCTGTCTCTGTGTCACGGCTTTGGGCTTGCCGGTAGGCATGTTGGGCGGCTTGACTTCGCGAGCACAAGCCTCGACGCGAACCGGATCCCCCAACACCCGAGCAGCGGAGCTGTCATCTGACTCCCAATTGCCCTCCCCGGCCACCGACCTCGTTCCCCCTTCCCAACCCGCCACTGCTGCCGCAGCCCCAGTCAGAACGCTGCCGAGAATTCCCCAAACCTCTATCTCCGACCACAAAGGTCTTGCCCCTGCCAAACTGGGTACCCTGAACTTGGATCATCCCTTGAACCGATCTCGCCAGGCGATCCTGCCCCGTCGAGCAGAAGAACCCATTCTCAAGATCGGCGAACAACAGCAGCACACCAACCAGCCCATCTCCACCCTCTACGACTATCAGATGGACGGGCAACAGGTGGTTACTGTCTATGTGCGGGATCTGCCCATTGTCAGTTTTGTCGAGCACCCTGGGCTAGAACCACCGCTGATGCGGGCCAGCACCCTTGTGGCCCAGCTCAACCAAATGGCCCAGGGATCCCTGAAAGACACCACCATCACCCTAGGTTGGGCAGGTTTGGAATTGGCCGAACAAGGCTTGGGTGTTCCTCTCTATACCATTCGGGCCAACAGCGAGGAATTGCTGCGCATCGACGATGGAGTGCTGTTGATCGACAACCAGCGCCCGGTGGATGTGGCTGTTTTGGCCGCCAACCGTCTGCGCCGTCTGCTGCTCGATGCCCCGCCCATTTCAGCTCCGGCCCTGCCTCAACCGGCTGCTCTGACCGCCAAAGCCGCTGTTGCAGGTTCCAAGCCGAAAACAGCCCCTCAACAGGAACCCGCCCCTGTCCGCGTGGTTGGGCCTGTGCAAGAGGGCATTGCTTCTTGGTATGACCTGCACCCAACCCGCCATGAGATGACGGCTGCCCACCCCACCCTGCCCTTTGGCACCGAGGTACGGGTGACCAACCTGAAAAACGGACGCCAGGCTGTCGTGCGCATCAACGATCGCGGCCCTTTTATTCCCGGTCGGATCATCGACCTTTCCCTGCGGGCGGCAGAGGTGTTGGGGATGGTGCGCTCAGGGCTGGCGCCTGTGCGGGTGGAAGTGGTGCAACGCTAGCTAGGGCACGGGTGAAAAGCGCTTGGAATCGGGGGAATAGCGCCAAGAAATGCCCTCGGGATCCCGGCTGCGGCTCCACTCCGGAAACCCGGTTTTGAATTTCCAATAGGTAATGGCGGAAACCACCACCCCCAACCGTTCCGCCAACTGAGTCTGGTTAAGGGGGCGCAGCGGTGCCCGTGGCGCCGTAACGGCGGTGGGGCTGGGTGTGGGGGCAGAGCCTGCCGACTCTTGGGGGGCCGTGGCTGCAGGGGTGGGCGCTTCCTCCTCCAACCGGTGACTACGGCTGGGCTCCTGGGGACGCAGCAGGCTGAACTGGCTCAACAGGCCGACATTTTCCAGGTTTAAAAGATTTTCCAGGTTAGAGGTTTGGTGGATCAGCTCCAGCTCACGGCGAAACTCATCCTCCAGCACCTGCAGATAGTGCTCCCGCTTCTGCTCCGACTCGGCATCCTTGAGCAGACCCAAGGCAAAGCTGAGGTTCGAGAGGGGCTCGCTCAGATCCTGCAAGAATTTCTTGAACAGAGTGCCCTTCACCTCCGAGAACTGCTGCAGCTGCTGCAGTTTTTGCCGCAGCTCTTCGATTCTTTTTTCTTCCAGCTTGCGGTTCTCGAGGCTCTGGCGGTGGTTGTGCAGGGCAATTTCGATGGTGGTGTAGAGTTCCCGCTCTTTGAAGGGTTTGATGATGTAGCCAAAGGGTCGGGTCTCTTTGACGCGGGAGAGCGTGTCCTCATCGGCGTAGGCCGTCAGATGCACCACCGGAATGTTGAAGCGCTCGGTGATCCGCTTGGCGGCTTCTATACCATCGATATCGCCTTTTAAGACGATATCCATCAAGACCAAGTCCACCGGCATCTCTTCCAGCCTTCGGATTGCTTCTTCCCCGGAAGAAGCAATGGCGGGCACAGCGTAGCCGAATTTTTTCAGAACGTTGGCAATGTCCTTGGCGATGATCTTCTCGTCTTCGACGACCAGG
Organism: Synechococcus sp. R6-7; assembly: GCF_047461695.1. Taxonomy (NCBI): domain Bacteria; kingdom Bacillati; phylum Cyanobacteriota; class Cyanophyceae; order Synechococcales; family Synechococcaceae; genus Synechococcus; species Synechococcus sp. R6-7. The sequence goes on along the minus strand of NZ_JANSHS010000147.1, from coordinate 1,610 downwards.
ATACTGCCTTTGACAAGGGGTGGAACTCTCTTCAAGGCTCGCTCCTCGGAAAGGTAATGATGAAGGTGGTACCCGGTTTGCTCCTCAATTGTATCTTGCCCTGTAGCTGATCGGTGAGGGTTGCAACCAGTTGTAAACCCAGAGATTGAGTTTCCTTGAAGTCAAAGTTCGGGGGCAAGCCAACGCCATTGTCGGAGACTCGCAACTGAGTATATTTGCGGGTTTGGCTGAAATGAATCTCTATCTCCCCGCTGCGGCCCTTCGGGAAGGCATACTTGAGGCTGTTGGTCACCAACTCGTTGATGATCAGGCCACACAAGACCGCATCGTCCAGGTTGAGGCGGATCCCTTCGGCGCGGATGTTGGCGCGAATGCTCTCGGGGTTTACCCCGTAAGAGTGAAAGAGGTTGGAGATCAAATTGTGTAGGTACTGCTTGAGATCCACAGCGGCCAGATTGTTGGATTGGTACAAACCTTCGTGGATCAAAGACATGGCTTGAATACGGCTGCCGGCATCCTTAAAAACGCGGGCGTACTTGCGGCTTTTGATTTGGTCAGCTTGGAGCCGCAGCAGGCTGGAGATGATTTGCAGGTTGTTTTTGACGCGGTGGTGAATCTCCCGCAGCAGGACTTCTTTTTCCTGAAGGGCAGCTTGGATCTGCAGCTTTGCCCGTTTTTCTTCGGTAATGTCTTCGCAAATGCCGATGATGAAGAGGTTTTTGCCCTCGGGATCCCGGACTGCAGAGACCGCCAGGCGGCACCAAACCACCTTTCCGTTGCGGTGGATGTAGCGTTTTTCCAGATGGTAGCGATCCCGTTGGCCGTTCAAAACCTCCTGGAAGAGTTGCCAATCTTCCTGAATGTCCTCGGGATGGGTGAGGTCGCAGAAGCTCATGTGGGTCAGTTCGGCAGCGCTATAGCCCAAGATCTCTTCCAGAGCGGGGTTCACTTTTAGGTAATGGCCCCGATGATCGACGATGGAAATGCCCAGGGCTGACTGCTGGAAGATGCCCCGTAAACTCAGCTCACTTTGGCGAAGGGCTGCCTCGGCTTGCTTGCGCTCGGTAATGTCCAAAATCTGGCTTAGAAAGTAGCTGGGATCCCCTTGGGCCGTGCGCACCAGGGTGATGCGAAGAATGGCATAGACTATTTGGCCGTTCTTGTGGATGTAGCGTTGTTCCTGTTCGCACTGATGCACCTGGCCGGCCAGCAGGCGGTTGCTGTTTTCCAGAGTGGTGGCGATGTCGTCGGGATGGGTGATGTCGAGGACGGTTTTCCCTTTGAGATCCTCCAGGGTGTAGCCCAGGGTTTCGGTAAAAGCGGCGTTGATTTGCAAATAGGTGCCATCCACGTGGGTCATGGCCTTGGCAATGGGGGCCCATTCAAAGGATTGGCGGAAGCGTTCTTCACTTTCTTTGAGGGCAATTTCTGCCTCCACGCGGGCGCTGATGTCGATCACCTGGTTGAGAAACTGGGTGGGCTGTCCTTCCTCGTCGGTGAGCAGGGTGGCCTGAAACAGCACATGAACAACCTGGCCGGAACGGTGGGTGTAGCGAATCTGGCGCTGGCTGACGGAGACCTTCCCCGCCAACAAAGCCTCATTGGCCCCC
>NZ_JANSHS010000146.1:0-4168 GCF_047461695.1 Synechococcus sp. R6-7 | reverse complement strand
CCCCCCGACATGGCGTAGTGGGGCACAAACACTGTCACTTTGGCCGGATGGCGGATCAAGGCGCGGGCAATTTGCTCCGTAGCCAGCACCAGGCCACCGGGGGTATGCAAAATCAAATCAATCGGGGTATTGGGTGGAGTGAGGCGAATCGCCCGCAATACCTGCTCGGAGTCCTCGATGCTGATGTAGCGGGAAACCGGGATCCCCAAAAAACTGATCGACTCCTGGCGGTGAATGAGCAGAATCACCCGGCTGCCCCGCTTTTGCTCCAACTCCCGAATGGCCATCAAGCGCCGGAACTCTTGGGCACGACGGTTCAGCAGAGGTTGCAAAGAGCTGAAGATCAGAAAAATCCAGAACAGGCTGCCCCAGTCCACTTTCACACCTCAAGTGGGATCCCTTTGACTCCAGCATAGGGGATCCAAAATCTTCGGCGATCCCTGAGCCTCATGAGTTGGGTTCAGACGCCGCAAAAAAGCGATCCAAAGCCTGCAGCAAATCCGGTACGGAAGCTTGGTCAATCCAGGATCGAATATAAGCCTGCTGCTCCGCCAAGTTTTCAATGCGGCCCAACTTTTGCATGGCCAAGTAGCGGGTTTCTGCCTCGGCGCGATTGGTTTGCAAGTCCAGCCGCTGCTCCGGGGTCAGCGGATACTCCGTTTGGGCCAGCAGGTAATCCGCCACCATCATGAACAGCAGAGGCCCCGCCAATTCCACCTGAGGCTCGGCTTCTGGCTCAGAATCAGCAACAGCGAGATCTTGGAGATCTTGAAGGAGATCCTGCCCCAGTTGCAGCAGCTCTTCTGCCGAAGCCGCCCGCAGCACCGTCTCGGCAGTGGCCCGGAGCGGCTCTGGGGAAACCCTGTGGTGAGTGGCCAATTCCGCCAGGGCCTGTTCCCATTGATCCCGTTGGGCTTGCACCACAGCCCGCTCTTCTGGAGAAAAGTCCAACCGCTCCAGCACCACCTGCAGAGCCACAGCCCCCACCAACAGAGGGGGAAAGCGCAGCACCGTAGAGGCAGATCCCGCCTGCTCCAAAAAGGTTTCCAAATCCGGGCCGGATCCCCTGTCCAGCAAGTCCTGCAAGTAGGCCAGCACCTCTTGGGGCGAGGTCAACCTGAGGATCCCTCGCACCTGTGCCCGCAAGTCTGCGGGGATCCCAAGGAGCTGCACCTGGACTTCGGCCCGCGCCTGCGCTTCTGCAATCAACTCCGGCAAATCTGCCGTTGCCCGACCGGCCTGCAACAAAACCTGGCTAGAGTCCTGCAACAGGCTGGCCGCTTCCACAAACAGCAGCACCTGCGGGACTTGCAGCGTTGGCCAAACCATGCTAGCCAAGCTGTGGATCCGCAGGGGATCCCTCCGATTCTGGATTGGCTGGCGCAGCGGGGTGAGCTGAAGTGGGCTTGTGCCAGTGCAGACCGATCAGAGCATCGTACAAAAAGCCCCAAAACTCTCCCTTCTCCCAGATCCCCAGCGTTTGCTGGCAGTTGCGCGCGTCCAGCTCAGGTTTGGCTGCCCAGTAGGCTGCTTGGTATTTGTACCAGGGAACAGAAGGCCAGAGATGGTGGATCAGGTGATAGTTTTGCCCCAACAGCAGAATGTTGGTCAGCCATCCGGGATAGACGCGGGCATTGTACCACCGCTCTTGGGATTGAAAAGGGCGATGGGGCAGGTAGTCAAAAAACAAGCCCAGCAAGAACCCCATGATAAAGGCAGGGGGTAGCCAATAGTTCATGATGTAGTCGGTGTAGCCGAAGTAGCTGGCCAGACCAAAGGTCAGGATAACCACCAGCCGACTCAAGCCCCACTCCAGCAGATCCCAGCGACCTTTCCGCCAGAGCTGCCGCTTAAAGAAAAACACCTCATGGTAGAAAAACCGCGGCGCGATCAGCCACAGCGGCCCTCCCGTTGAGACATAGTGATCGGGATCGTCTTCAGGATGGTTGACGTGGGCGTGGTGCTGCATGTGTACCCGCTTAAAGACGGGATAGACAAAACCCTGCAACAGGGCAGAGCCGTGTCCGAGTGCCTCGTTCAGAAAGCGGTTGCGGTGGGCCGAGCCATGGGAAGCATCGTGAATCACCGTGCCCAGAACATAGAGGGCCACAAAATTGAGCCAGAACACCATCCATTTGGGCCAGTGCCAAAAGGCGTACCCGCCAAAGCAAGAGGCCGAAAGCACCACCGCAGCCAAAAACATCAGCAAGGTGGGATTCCAAAATTCCGAGGGTGGCCCCAACAGCTCACGAGGCAATGCGAAAGGTTTTTGGGCTGGTTCAGCAGTAGCAGCAACAGTCATCGGCAGCCATCCTTAGGTGCGCACAGTGCAGACAGAGAGGATGGGTCGAGGCAGCGCGTCCCAGTCATCACACCGAAAAGAGATCGAAGAGATAAGTTTGTTAACTTTCGTTAGTATACGGCAGAGACCTGCCCAGCTTCTCAGCCCAAGCCTTATTTTCCTCACAACCCCAGCCCTGGGGGCACCTTCTTCTCCTACCTAGAGGATTCCTGCAGGATCCCGGCAACGGCAAACTGCCCCTGAAGCCAGAGAAAAGCCGTAGTGTGAGGTTTTGTTGCAATTCATGTGCAGATTGCGAGGGGATCCCAGCAGGAGGGGTAATCTAAGGGTCGGTTAACCTGAGCTGAGGATGGAAACCATGATGCCTGTTGTTGCGCTGTTGGCTCTGACCGCTCAAACCAGCCCCTGGTCCCCCCTGAGCGCCGTGATCATTCTGCTCTGCACAGGGCTGGCTTACCTGAGCTTCAAATCCTCTTCTGGAGTGGCCTCAGAGACCGGGCCAGTACTGGGAATGACCTGGCCAGAAGTCATCGGGGTTGCCAGCTTTGGCCATTTGTTGGGAGTGGGGGTCGTTTTGGGCCTCTCTAACATTGGCGTTCTCTAGGTCGCCACTTCCTTTACATTTCTTGAACTTAGTCCGGATCCCTGCTGGATGATGTTAAGCTCTATTTTAATTCTGAAAGAAGCAGTTTCTTCAGCCGCATTTTCCCCTGAGGTTTGTTGCTATGTCAGCGATGGTGCTCCTGGCCAGTTTGCCGGAAGGCTATGAATTGTTTGACCCGCTGATCGACATTTTGCCGATCATCCCTGTTCTGTTTTTCCTGCTGGCTTTTGTCTGGCAAGCGGCAGTGGGCTTTAAGTAAAGCCATTGCTCTTACTGAGGTCGCAAAGGTCTCAAAGGCCTGGGTGGTCTGGAGAAAACTCAAGCAAACCTAAAGGGCTTCCCCCAGCTTATCTCCCAAGTTGGGGGCTCTTTGCTTTGCCCATTTATGGTCATTTCGATTCAAACTAGGACACTGCACCCACGCCTAAAACGTTAAATGCACCGTGCCAGAAGGCCTTTCAAGGACTCCGTCCCGCTAGCGCGAACAGTAGCTCAGGTGTCTTGCCCTGAACTGGAACGACTGTAAACGACTATAAAAACAACAAGCCGTCTCGCCACTGTCCACATGACTCCCAAAACTGGGCCAGGGATCCGGCGCTAGGGTTCGCGGTCGAGGACACCGGTAATCCAGAGAACCCCTGCCAAGCAGACGAAGTGGGCAAACGTCACGTTGATGTTGGCGGCCAGCAGCAGCACTCCTGTCACCTGGTTGGCCTGGGTGCGGGAAAACATGCGCGCCAACAGCTCGCCCACTTGGGCTTCCATACCAATCAAAGCAAGGAAGGCCCCAATGAGGCTGACATAGGTGACCAACTGCAACTGCTTGGGCAAATCCAATTGGCTTAGGGCATCAGCAGAAGCTGAGCGGCGCTCCGCGTGGAGCAAGTAGCGCCAGTTGAAAAATAGACCGGCTGCCAGGGTGAGCAATGTAAACAAGGTGAACCAGAAGGCGATGACAGCCCCCAGCGAGTCATCTCGATAGACGGTATTTTGGCCGATTAAAAAGCCAAACCACAGCAGCAGCGCCGTCGCCCCCAAGATTGCCTGGAACCAAAACCCAAAGCGACGAGTCATGCGCAAGCGAGACTTCATCCGCTCGATAGCCGCCCGTACTGACGGCGACATGGGCTCGTTCATCTTTTTCCCCCGCTCGCCTGGATGAACACCAACGTTCGCTTCCAGCCTATCTTCATTCTCCGGCCCCAGTCACCAAATTTTCGGGCTGGAGGCCTGCACCATAGCCGCAGGCTTGGTGTCGGGAG
>NZ_JANSHS010000145.1:0-8007 GCF_047461695.1 Synechococcus sp. R6-7 | reverse complement strand
CTGCAGCGATTGCATCCTGCTCGTTGCCAAACAGAATGGCAGTATCCCGCAAAGCTCTGATCTGACGCTGCGAAACTTCGGGTCTTTGCTCTCTCGAAAGGCCAACCCTGCCTCTTGAATGGCGTTCCGCTTGAGGTGGCAGGGATCCTCTTTCACCCACTGCGGCAGGTCAGTGCAGGATGATGTCCCCCAGCTTTCTGGCTGTTTTTGGAGCCCCCTGCTATCGCGAACGGCACAGCCGGTCTTTGTGGGCAACCACAAACGTATGCAAGCAGACACCAAAGTAATGGCCGGATTAGAGTCAGGCTCCTCTAGCGGGCCAGGTACCGTTCCAAGCGTCCCTGGAAAAATGACAAGATCAACGTCAGCAGCCAGTACCACAGCGCTGCCACCACCAAAGCCTCGAAGAAGTGCTGGCGCGGCAAACCCGCCTGTCGAGCCCGGCCCATCAACTCCTGCAAAGCAATGGCACTGGCCAGGGCAGTGTCTTTCTGCATGGCGATGAATTGGTTGCCAATGTCCGGTAAGACAATTCGAAAAGCTTGCGGCAAAATGATGCACCACAGGGTTTGCCAGGGCTTAAGCCCCAGGGCATAGGCAGCTTCCCGCTGCCCGACGGGAATGGCTTGGATCCCGGCCCGGAAGATCTCGCTCATGTAGGCGCCATAGTTCAGGCTCAAGGCCAGCACTGCCGAAGTGAACGAGCCGAACACCAGACCCAGTTGCGGCAAAGCCTGGTAGATAAACAAAAACTGCAGGAATAGAGGTGTGCCCCGCATCAGCGAGACATAGAGAGCGGAGAGGCTGCTCAGAGGGGCAATCTGGGAGAGGCCCGCCAGCGCCGACAAAAAGGCCAACGTGGTAGCGCAGAGGATGGAGACCAAGGACAGTTGAAAAGTAGTGCCCACCCCTTGCGAGATAAACCACCACCACTCGCGCACAAAGTTGCCGTTGAGACGCAAGGTACGGATGGGGATCCCGGCCAACTCCAACTGTACCCCGCTGAAGGTGAACACCAACAACAGCAGCCACAAAACCAACCACAACCCCTGGGCCACCGGGAACGGGATCCCTTTTCGAATCCGGGGCGGTGGGTAAATGGGCTGCTCCAGTGGGATAGAGTCTTTGCTCACTCAGCTTTTTTCGTCAGATCAATGCCGTAATACCGCTTCGAGAGGGCTGTTAGCGTGCCGTCCGCATGCATGGATTCTAAAATTTCGTTGATTTTGGCTTGTAAGCTCTCAGAAGGGGCAGGGCTGGAGCGATCCAAGGCCACAGCCAAGGCTTCATAGTAGACCGGATCCCCCAGAGTTTTCAGGGGCAGCCCTTCCCGAATGGCGTTTTCAGCCGTCGGCAAAGCCGTCAAGACTGCATCCAGGCGGGTGCCATCCCCCAGTGCCAAATCCTGCAGAGCCAGGCTATCGGTGTCGTAGATGCGAATGTCCACCCGCGGGGCCGGAACTTGGATGGTCTCTCCTTCCAGAGTGAGGTTGCCCTCCAGGTAAGCTTGGTAGGTGGTGGCGGTGCCCACCCCGACTCGCTTTCCTTCCAAGGCGGCGATATCTGTCAAGGTCGAGGCTTGGTGTACCACGAAGCTGGCGGGGGTGTAGTAGTAGGGAATGGTAAACAGCAGAGCTTTCTGGCGCTCGGCAGTCACGGTCATCGACCCGACATTGACATCCCAGCGGCCATTCCAAGATCCGGCGGTGATGACATCGAAGTTGATATCCAGAAACTCAGCCTCTACCCCCAAGCGCCTGGCGATCTCGCGCGCCACATCCACATCAAATCCTTCCCAAGTGCCGTCGGGATTGAGGTAGCTCTGAGGCCGGTAATTGGAGTCGGTGGAAATCCGGAGCACCCCCCGCTCTTGAACTTGAGCCAACAAATCGCTACCTTGGGCCAGCAGGGATCCCTGGTGTGTGCCTAGAGCCCAGCATCCGGCCAGGGTCAAGCAAAGGGCTTGTAGGGATCGGCGTCGAGAAACAGACATCGGCAAAACCTCAGATGAAGGTGAAGGGCAAACCCATTGGAATCCATCCAAGCTATCCAAGGCTGTCACAATTCCCGTTGCAAGGTAGTATCACCTGACACTGCCGCTTTGGGTGGCTATTCCCGACTGGGGCGAGCGGGTCGCAATTCTCCAAACATGCTCTAAAAAAGGCAAATCAACTGTCTCAGGATTGAGCTTATGAATCCCAATTGAGATTGAAATATCTCCTCCAGAAAGGCATCCCCTGAGACTTGCGATCAAGACTCGTGCTGTGTTGCCCGGGGGGGCAATCCGTATCCCTCTGTGGGCAACGGAGAATCGACGTTCTGGGTAGCAGAAAACATTTGGCTCGACCCAATGGATCCCCCTTAGCAATTGGGCGGAGAGGATGTCAATATCTTTGGAAGAGAACGGGGTTGAGGGTGGTTATGCAAGCGGTGATCTTGGCGGGTGGGAAAGGAACTCGTTTACGGCCCTTTACCTTTTTGCAACCCAAGCCTTTGTTGCCCCTTTTGGATGTGCCCTTTTTGGAGTGGCTGATCGGGCGCTGCCGCCGAGCCGGCCTGACAGATATTTTGCTCAGCGTGGGTTATCTGGGCCAACAAATTGAGGCTGCTCTGGGAGATGGCGCTGCTTTGGGGGTGAAGCTCCGCTACATTCCTGAAGAGACGCCTTTGGATACGGCAGGAGCTTTGGTGCTGGCTCAGCCCTATTTCACCGGGGATCCCTTGGTGGTTTTCAATGCCGACATCCTCACGGATCTGGATTTGCAGGCGTTGATGCAATGTCATGTGCAGAGCAAGGCCATTGCCACCCTCACCCTCGCCCGCGTGGACGATATCACCGCCTATGGCCTGGTGGAAGTTGGGGAAGGGGGCCAGATCCAATCTTTTCGGGAAAAACCCACCCCTGCAGAAGCCCTCACCCTCACCACCGACACGATCAACGCCGGCACCTATGTCTTGGATCCGGCCATTTTTAAAGACTACCCCAGTGGGGATCCCCTCAGCTTTGAGCGGCGTATCTTCCCCGATTTGCTCAGGCAAGGGCAACGGCTGCAAGCTTATCTCCACGCAGGCTACTGGCGGGATCTGGGCACGCCGGCCAGCTACTACCACGGCCAACTGGACATTCTTCTGGGCCGAATGACGGATTTTCCCTTAGAAAATGTGCAGCAACAGGCGCCGGGGATATGGGTGCACAAAACGGCTGAGATCCATCCCAGCGCTCAACTGCACGCCCCCTGCTACATCGGCGCCCACACCCGTTTGGGATCCCAAGCTCAGATTCCGGCAGGCACCATCCTCGGCAGCCACAGTTGGGTGAATGGATCCCTGCAGCCGGGAGCCTACGGGCCGAGAGTCCTGGTAGTGTAGGTTAAGTGCAAGTTAAGTTCACGACCATCCAGGACAAAGCCATCAGCAAATGGAGCTACCACAAACCGGGGAACGCTGGGATCCCTACCTTGCTGCCGTAGCTGCTCGCTTCAATCGGGAGCTGGAAATTCAACTGGGTCAGCCAGCTTGGCAACTTCCCCCAGACCTGGAGCAACTGCCTTTTTGGCAAGCCCAGCAGCGGGATCACCTGCAAGAACGCCTCGGGATCCCCTTTTGGCAACTGCGTGCCCCCAAAAAACGGGAAGCCTGTTTGGATTTGGGCTGTGGGGTAAGCTTCCTGACCTATCCCTGGAACGATTGGCAAGCCTACTTTTACGGCCATGAGCTGAGCGGTGAGATTGTGCGCTTTATTCGCTCGCGGGCACCCCAGCTTAACTCCAAGCTGTTCAAGTCAATGCAACAGGGATCCGCCCACCATTTGGAAAACTACGAGTCGGAGCAATTTGATCTGGCCATTGCCACCGGATTTTTGTACTACTACCCGATTGAGTACTTCGACGCGGTTTGGGCAGAGTTGATGCGAGTGTTGCGACCGGCTGCACCTGTGATTATTGAAGTGGTCAATCCCGACTCGGTGTGGGCGGAACAATGGGGCCTCATCGAGCTATTCAAAGGCACCGAACCGATTTTCACCCCCCTAACGGAGTGGGAGCGGCGCATCGCAGCCTTGGGGGGCAAAATTCAGAAACAGGCCAGTGGCGAACTGTTCACCACCTATTGGATTCAGCGCAGACCGTGATCTGCTCACAACCGGGAAAGTATCGGAGCATTCGGAGTAGTGGGGTAACCTTTAAGGCTGGGTACTAAGATTAAAAATAAGATAAAGATTAAGATTAAGAAGTGTGATCCCGGACAAGGGATCCACCGCCATCCATGCAAGCCTCCTCTCCCACCTTCCTCTTGGTTGATGGCTACAACATCATCGGAGCTTGGCCCACCCTGAGCCAGTTAGCGCGTCGCTCCCTGATGGAATTGGCCCGTCTGCGCTTGGTGGAATCTTTGGCCAACTATGTGGCCTTCCGGGGCTACCAGGCGACCGTGGTGTACGATGCCTACGCTCAACCCACGCCAGCCCGGCAAGAGCGCTCCCCTTCGGGTATCGAGATCCTGTATACCTCCTATGGCGAGACCGCCGACAGTTGCATTGAACGGCTGTGTGCCCAGTTGCAGAGGGATGGGTGTCGGGTAAGGGTGGCTACCTCCGATCGTGTCCAGCAGTTGGTGATTGGCGGCTACAACGCCGAATGGGTCTCGGCAGAACAACTGTGGGATGAAGTGCAGCAGGCCCAGCAGCAGATCCGGCACCTCCAGCCAAAACGGCTATCGAGCAAGCGGGGCATTGATGCCTACTTGGATGCAGAAACCCTCTCACGCCTAAATCGCTGGCGGCTGTCCGGCCAAGATCCCGTGGGCTAAATACCGTCGTAGGGAACGGTGGGAGCTCCATACCAAAGATGCTCTTCATCTGGCGAGGCAGTGGGCAACTGCTCCTGTGAAGGATCCGCCGGAGCCAGCTCCCGCTCATCCACCAACACCAGCACCCGCACAACTCGATTTTTGGGCAATTGTTCCTGCGCCTTCATGGGCAAGATCAGTTGACCTTGGCTGTCGGTACGGGCCCAGAACTCATGTGCTTCCATGCTGTTTCCCTGAGATGGCTAGGAATATACCAGCTTGCCCCAAGCTCTGCCTTCGGCGCAGTCAAAAAAAGACTCCGTCCTGCCGACGGGAACAGATGAGATCCCATCATTGAGACCGGGATCCCTGGGCCAAGCCGTGTTCTCGAAACCAAGCCTGCAACCGTTCCCAAGCGTCACCAGCCGCTTCTGGGCGATAGGTGGGGCGATAATCGGCAAAAAAGGCGTGGGGAGCATCCGGGTAGATGATCAACTGCGATGGATCTCCGCAAGCTTCCAGAGCTGACTTCATTTGCTCCACCGTTTCCAAGGGAATGCTGGTATCTGCACCACCATACAAACCCAACACAGGTGCCTTCAGGCTGGCTGCCACATCCAGCGGATGCCTTGGGGTTAAGAGTGTGGACTCTCCCACCAAACGACCGTACCAGGCAACACCCGCCTTCAAGCCGGGTCGGTGAGCCGCGTACAACCAAGTGATTCGACCACCCCAGCAAAAGCCAGTAATGCCCACCCGCTCTGGATCCGCACCTGAGTTGCCAATTGCCCAATCCACCGCCGCATCCAAATCCGACATCACCTGAGCATCGGGCACCTGGGAGACGATGGCGCGAATCTCCTCAAGGCTCTGCAGCTGAGAAACATCCCCCTGCCGGAAAAACAGCTCGGGAGCCACTGCCACATAGCCCAACTTCCCCAAGCGGCGACAAATGTCTTGAATGTGTTCGTGTACACCAAAGATCTCTTGCACCACCAAAACCAGTGGAAAAGGGCCAGAGCCGGTCGGCTTGGCACGATAGCCAGGGATCTCGCCATCTGGGGTGGGAATGGTGACGGGGCCGGCTTCCAATCCTTCGCTATCGGTGATGATGGTTTGGGCAAAGATCGGCTGTACTGCCGAGGCAAACCCAGCAGCGACGTTGGCCAGCTTCAACTGACGGCGCTTCCAGCTGCTGGAGGATCCCCCCTTGGGTTGCTCCGCATACATAGGCCCAATCCTCAAAAACACAAACCCCTCTTCTCAGGATAAACAATATTTTGTCTGTAAAGATTCTTTCTACTGACAGTCTCGATGCAAATCTTGCCTATCCTGTCTGAGATCTGCATCGTAGAGCTGTTAAGATCGGCTCGGCACAGCGATGCTGATCAACGGAAATGCAACTCAAGAGACAGTTAAAAATCAGTTAAAAACCGGAAATCTTTGGGTTAAGCATTTCAAGAAGCATCGATGCCATCTCGCACTTTGGAGCTTATTTGGCAGTTGCCGAAATTGTTGGATGATGGCAGCATTGGGCAGAGCCAAAAAGACAAACTGAGCGTTTGGCAGTAGCGGCAAAACGGCAATTGTACTGGTGCAGATGGCCTTGACAAGTGAGATAAGTTTGCTTCAACAAATCTCAAAAGCCGCTGGCAGGTAGTCAACCAAAGCGTAGCTTACCCCTTCCCCAGAGGCCCGACGTTCTATCAGCGCAACATCAAAACGGCAGGACAACTCGGAGAGGTGGGGATGCTGGCTCAAGAAGGCCTGGGCAGCCCGGATCAAGCGTCGCTGCTTGGGGATCCCAACCGCCAAAAGCCCGCCTCGATCCCAGCTACCGGGGCTACGGGTTTTCACCTCTACGAAAATCAGCACATCAGCTTTGTGGGCAACCAGATCCAGCTCGCCCCAAGGGCAGCGCCACCGCTGGGCCAGGATCTGCCAGCCCTGCTGACAGAGATATTGCCGCACCCAGCCCTCGCCGACGTTGCCTGTATTCTGGAGGGAAGCCCTTCTGGGCAAGGGATCCATAAAAAAATCACCAGCGCCCGGCTCTAATGAGCAGAGCCATTGCCGTGATACTTGTCGGTGTCGTAAAAGCCGTTGCGGGTGCCGAAGTAGAAACTTGCCAGAGAGAGGACAAGAGCAACCCCCACCAAGACTAACTTTGCATCCACGTGGTTTTCCCCTGATTTTCTCCTCAACCGTGATCATAATAGCCTGCCGCTCCTTCACAATCCTCTGGTAAGCGATGCGCGGCACTGATATCGGCCAAGGCACAGCAAGTCTTGGGGGATCCCATTGGAAATGAACTACTCCCACTGGGAGCTCAGCATGCTACCATTCAGATGGAAAGGGAGTAGTCAGGCGGCTTACCGCCCTCTGCATCGACATACTGGCTAAAAACAGCCCGGTGCAAGAGACAAAGCAAGCCCGGCAGGCTGCTTTGGTGACGAGACTTTCACTGAGTTCACGCAGAGGTGAGCTTGGTGAGTCCGTCTGACTTTCCCAGCCTTCACCTCTAGGTGTGAACCGATTCCACACACAAGAGAGGTTGGAGGCTAAACGATGTGGGCCGGTTTTTTATCGAGTTTGCTGCTGGTGACGGTAGCAGAGTTTGGGGATAAAACCTTTTTTACCCCCTTGATTTTGGCGATGCGCCACCCACGCCGCTGGGTTTTTCTGGGGACATGGCTGGCTTTAGCGATGATGAACCTGCTAGCGGTAGGAACCGGGCAAGTGCTTTTTAAGCTACTGCCACCCTTGGGCGTGCGGGTGCTATCGGCTGGGGTTTTCGCCGTTTTTGGCTTGAGAATGCTCTGGCAAGCGTGCAGAATGCCACCTCAACAGGCATTACCAGAAGAAGAGGAAGCCCTCAGACAAGTGATGCAGGCAGAAGCAAAAGGAGTTGGCCGCGGGGGGGTTAGGGCCATCGTCTGGGAAGCCTTTAGTTTGATCGCCCTAGCCGAGTTCGGGGATAAAACCCAGATTGCTACCGTTTCCCTAGCCGCCACCCATCCGGGATTCAGTGTCTGGGCGGGGGCAACCCTGGGTCATGGTCTGATGGTAGGGCTGGCGGTGGTGGGAGGTCGTTTTTTAGCAGCTCACATCTCTGAACGCGCCGTGCATTGGGTGGGGGGCGGCTTATTTCTGGTGTTTGCGTTGCTGACCGGTTGGGAGCTGCTGGGATCCGGGATCAGCTAGAAATCGCAGGAGCCCCGC
>NZ_JANSHS010000144.1:0-2171 GCF_047461695.1 Synechococcus sp. R6-7 | reverse complement strand
GGGATCCCTAGAAATTGGAAACAATTCCGCCACCGATCCTGGCTATACTGAGGACACGCTCACCCAAAGTAGGGGTGAGCTTTCACTCGGCAGCGATTCACATGAGTTTTTGGAAGGGCCTGTTCGGGTCAGCAGGAGCTGCTACAACCAAAGAGCCGGCGCAAACAGCTAGGGCCGACCGTCGCCAGGAAACGGTGGTGGTACGAGGGGAGACAATCCTCTTCAGCTTGGATCCCAACTTGGATCTGTACGAGCTAGAGGAGCTCTGCGATGCGGTGGGGTGGTCGCGTCGCCCCATTCACAAGGTGAGAAAAGCCCTGCAGCACAGCTTTTTGGTGGTGTCGATGTGGCAGCAGCGGGGCAGCTACCGTCGCCTCATCGGCTTTGCCCGGGCAACGTCCGACCACGCTTTCAATGCCACCATTTGGGATGTGGTGGTTCATCCCGATTTCCAGGGTAGGGGTCTGGGCAAGCGGCTGATGGAAAAGGTGATCCACGAGCTGCGCGCCCGAGACATCAGCAACATCACCCTTTTTGCCGATCAGGGAGTGGTCAGCTTTTACGAACGGCTGGGCTTCACCGCCGACCCTGAGGGGATCAAAGGCATGTTCTGGTATCCCCGCTAGCGTATGGCCCCTGTGGTGATTTTGCCCGGTTATCTGGCGGGTGCGTCGGAGTATGAGCCCCTGCGCCAAGAGCTGGAAGCCCGCGGCTATGCGGCACGGGTGGTGCCGTTGCAGGTGCGCAGTTGGTTTCCCACGCTGGGGGGAAGGCCTGTCACTCCCATCCTGTGGGCCCTTCGAGAGACCATCCAAAAGACCTGCGCTGAGTTTGGGGTTGACCGAGTTAACCTGGTGGCCCACTCCGCCGGCGGCTGGATTGCCCGCATCTACCTGGGATCCGTGCCCTATAGGGGACAGGTGTGGCAGGGGCGGGAGCAGGTCGCTGCGCTGATTAGCTTGGGATCCCCCCACACCAGCCGGGAGCGCTGGACGAAGCGCAATTTGGACTTTGTCAACACCCACTATCCGGGGGCCTTTTGGCCCGAGGTCAAATATGTGTGCGTGGCCGGCAGGGTCATCCAGGGGCAGAGGTTGAGTCTGGGATCCCTGTGGCGACAGGAGCATTATCTGGCTTGGCTGGCCTACAACAGCTATTGGCTCACGGCTGGACAGGGGGAATTGTGGGGCGATGGCATTACCCCCATCGAGGCTGCCCACCTGCAGGGGGCTGTTAACCTCACTCTGCCCAACTGCTACCATTCCGGTCGGGGTGGACGGCGCTGGTATGGATCCCCCGAGGTGGTGGAAACTTGGGCTCAGTATCTGGCTTAGGGCCGGGGTTTAGCTGCCAGGCTTGCTTGGGTCGCCGAGGGAAGTCTCGGGCAAAGAGGCGGCCGATTGGCGGCGTTCCTGCTGACGCCGGGCGGCTTTTACCATCTCCTCGACCACAGCCCGCGCCTGCTTCATGCGATCCAAACTGCTGCGATAGAGCTCCAGATCTTTTCTCACCCGCTCTGTTGAAAAGGGCAGCTTGCTCACCACATTCTCCAAAAAGCGGCGGGTGCGTTCTTCTGGTTCTTCGTAAAGGGACTTGGCCACAACTTCATAGGCTGTGTAAAGGCCAACAGCTAAGACCCGGCTGTAGGCGTAGGGCGGCTGAGTCATGCGCTCCAAAATGGCTTTCAACCCACCCACATCTTCCGCCTCTGGCTTGAGACAGAGGAGATCAAGTCTTTGACGGGGATCCCCGCTTCCCATCAACTCCAGCAGATCGCGGGCATTCTTGCGCAACACCTCCGGCTTGAGGTGCAGAGCCTTACAGAGGGCGTTGAAAATGGCTTCTCGCTGCTCAGGGGGGTGATAGGCTTCCATCAGCCCGTCGTAGAGGGTGACCAGCCCCAAGGCAAAAAACGGATCGTAGACGAAGGTGCTGTTGACGGTGGTCAGGTGCAGCTCCACCAACAACTCCTCCACCACCCGGCGATAGACGGCGTTGATCGGGCGAGGGTAGGCGCTGAAAAAGGCCGCTTTGGTGGCGGAGAGGGTGCGAACAGGATTCACAGGCAGACAAAAATGAGCTTGAGGATGGCTTCTCTGTTTTTTTATTCTCACCTGTGCTGACCCTGAGGGCAAGCTGTGTTGACATCCTCCCCGGCCTGAAGGCTGGAG
>NZ_JANSHS010000143.1:0-11435 GCF_047461695.1 Synechococcus sp. R6-7 | reverse complement strand
TCCTGGTAACCGGAGCGAACAAAGCCCCCATCGTGAAAGAGGCGCTGACCACCGAGGCCCACCTACCCTGCCAGCGCGTAAACCCCAGAGGACGGCTGCTGTGGTTGCTGGATGCGGCGGCAGCGGCTCAACTGCCCCTGCCCTGTGTCCCGCTGCTCAGCTAAACAACAGGCGGGCTAACTGCCGATGGGATAGGATCCCCAGGCCCACCGCCCCCAAAATCATCCCAGCCCATTCCAGTGGCCACAGGTTTGATAGCCCCAGCGGCCAACGCACCAGGTTTCATGGGTCGAGAACCGGCGGGGCAGGGATCCCTCAGGGGTTGCCGGGCAAATTCTTCAGTACTGGAATCACCAGCTCTTGGACGGGCAGCGCTACGGGCTGGGCGGAGTCACTGCTCAGGGAGCTGGATGGCGCAGAAGGAGAAGAGCTGGGGATCTCGCCCATGGGCCGCAGTTGCCAGCGGATGATCTGCTCGCCGCGGTAAAAGGTGACCAACAACTGATCCCCTTGCGATTGAATTTGCCAGGTGCCATCACCGCTGGTTACCGAAATATGGCCGCCGGAAAAGGGTGCATCCAAAGCCGGCCCCGATTGGCTCCAGATACGCCCGCCACCCGTTTCCAAGATCAATTGCACCGTCGCCCCCTGCCCCTGGCCGCTCAAAATTTGGCCGGTTCCGCTCCAAACTCGGGTTTCCGTCTGAGCCACGGCGGGTTGCCCAAGCTGCAGAACCATGAGCAACAGCCCTGCCCAGCTCCAGTGATTTCGCAGCCTCCCTCTCCCATCAGGGAAGAAGGAAGAAGAGCGAGAGAAACAAGCCATTGCACTCACGTTGATACCACGCGCCGCGATAGGACTGAAACAGACGAAGAAGAAGGCGAAAAGGTGTCGCAGGAAGCAATCCCTTACACAGTTTTTTTCACAGCTCGCTGAAAGCCTTTGGGATCCCTCTGCGCTCTCTTGGCTCTGGGTTAAGCCTGCTGCTGGAATCCGCCCTCGGCTTGATCCCAATCTAGCAATCTCCATACCCCCAGCCAGGATGTAACCTGAGGCTCTAGCTGCGGGGATCCCCAGCAACTGTTTCGTCAATGCGCAGAGTCAAGACCCAGAGTGCCTCCGCCGCAATCGTAAGCCTCACTACTTGAGAGAAAGGAAACGCTCCAGAGCTGCCACCATTGCCGGTGGCCAACGGCGGACGGTTTTCACCCATTCCAGGTCGGCGTAGCGGGGATCCAGTCCTTGCACAGCCACCCAGTGACTTTCAGCCTCTCCCTGGCGACCCTGCGCCCAAAGAATGGCGCTGAGAGCAGCCCGCATATCTGGAAACTTCGGGTACTTGCGCACCAGAGCCCGCATCAAGCGCAGAGCAGCTTCTGTTTCACCCACCTGGTAGAGGCTCAAAGCATAGTTGGCCTGAGCGAAGGCGTAGTCGGGAGCCAATTCTGTGGCGCGGCGGTAGTCGGCCAAAGCCTGTTGCCATTGGCCCAGCCCTGCTTCCGCATTGCCGCGGTTGTTGTAGGCTGCCGCATCGTTGGGATCCAACTGCAACACTCGTTCGTAGTCTGCAATCGCCTCCTGCCACCGCCCCAACCCCTCCAAAGCAGCCCCTCGGTTGAGATAGGGATCCGGCGCCTCAGGGGCCAAACGAATGGCCTCAGCATAATCCTCCAGAGCTGCCTGCAGTTGGTGCAAGCTGACACGGGCGTTGCCCCGGTTGCTCCACAGGGCCGGGTTGTCCGGCTGGATCTGCAACAGTTGAGTCCACAGGGCTTCCGCCTGGGCAAAATCTCCCCTCTGAGTAGCCGCAAAGGCCTCCTCAAACAGTCGATCGATCTCGTGATCTACCCTGTTGCTCGCTGCCGTTGCCACCACACCCGATCCAGGCCAGACAGGGATCCCCAACCAAAGCAGCAGCCCCAGCAACAGAGCCGAGAGGACATTGGAGACAGACTTCATGGCCGCCAAAACCACCTCAGATGGGGTGTTTCCACCTTAAGCCATCGCCGCAGGGGGTCTGATGGTTAGCGCGCCCTGGAGGACTCGAACCCCCGACATCCGGTTTTGGAGACCGACGTTCTACCAACTGAACTAAGGACGCATTGGCCAAAGGTTACACCCGCTTACCCAGTGTAGCAGGTACACCTAATTTTCAGAGGAGCTGTTCCTCAACTATCTGGGCTCTCTGCCTTAGCCTTGATACGAGTGGCTTTGCCCACCCGATCCCGCAAATAGAACAGCTTGGCCCGGCGCACTTTACCTCGCCGCAGCACCTGAATCGACTCGATGCGCGGGGAGTGAATGAGGAAAACCCGCTCCACGCCGATTCCCTGGAAAACCTTGCGCACCGTGATGGTGCGGTTAATGCCGGAGTGGCGCATGGCAATGACCGTGCCCTCAAAGGCTTGCACCCGCTCTTTGCCCCCCTCTTGGATGCGAACTCCCACCCGTACCTGATCGCCAACCCGAATCTCCGGCAGATCCGACTTCATCTGGGCAGCTTCAATGGAGCGGATGATCTCCTCAGCATTGATGCGAACGTTCATGGCTTTCCCGCGCTACCGGCAGTTAACCATGGTAACAATCGTCGCTGTTTTTTGTACAGAGCTGGCCGACATAGAGCTCAAGAGGTGGGAGACTGTGTTTACGCTTCCCCCATTTTTCCAATAGGCTAGACAAAGATAAAGCTTTTGTTACAAACGGGAGACTTTTGTGATCCTGCACACCGATGAGCCCAAGACGGGATCCCTGTCTACTCCCAGGCCTGCAGATCAGCCTCTGCCCCAGAGCAAACCCCGCCGCCAGAGATTTCCCTTCGGCTGGATGCTCTTGGGCTTGCTGTTGGCCGGCCTAGGGGGCAGCGGTCTCCTGATCCAGCGTCAGCTGCAGCAGCAGAGGGCAGAACGGCTGGAAAGATTGACGGTACCGGTTCAAGTGGTGGATCTGACCCAACGCCTGCGGGTGAGCGGCCAGGTGCAGCCGATCCGCCAGGTGAATGTCAGCCCCCGCGAGTCGGGTCGCTTGGCGGAGCTGTTGGTGGATCAGGGAGATGAAGTGGTGGCAGGGCAGTTATTGGCCCGGATGGACTACGGCGATCTCGCCAGTGGCATTCGCCAAGCCCAAGCCCGCATTCAAGAGCTGCAAGCCCGTCTAGCGGAGCAACAGGCCGGAGAGCGCCCCCAGGTGATCGCGGCGGCCCAGGCCAGGGTGGATGCTGCCCGGTCGCAGGTGGACTTGGCTCAGAGGGAGTTAGAGCGCATCCAGGCCCTGGTGCAGGCGGGGGTGGTAGCCCGCAGCGAGCTGGATCAACGCTCGGCCCGCCTGGAACAAGCGCAAGCGGATTTGCGAGCTGCTCAACAGGAGTTGGAGCGATTGCAACTGGGGAGCCGCCCGGAAACCCTACAGCAAATTCAAGCCCAAATTGCCCAGGCACAAGCCGAGCTGGCCCAACGGCAATCCCGGTTGGCTGACACCGAAGTCCGCGCCCCCTTTTCCGGTGTGGTGGTGCAGCGCTTTGCCGAGGTGGGATCCTTTGTAGCTCCCACAACAGCAGCTTCCGATGCCACCGCAGCTTCTTCCAGCTCCATTTTGGCGCTGGCTCAGGGAATTGAGGTGCGGGCAGAAGTGCCAGAAGCCCAGATTGCCCAGGTGCGGGTGGGTCAGCCGGTGGAGATCCGCTCCCTGGCCTACCCCGACCGCCTGGTGCAGGGGCGGGTGAAGCGGATTGCACCCGCTACGGTGGTGGTGCGGGAGGTAACCGTCTTCCGCGTCTTCGTTGAGCCGGAACCCGGAGCTGACTTTTTGCGCACCGGCATGACTGTTTCGGTGGATTTCATTGGGGATCCCCAGCCTCAGGCTCTGACGGTGCCCTCAGTGGCTATCCTCCGGGAGGAAAGCCAGGAAGGCGTGCTCCTGCTGGATCCCCAAAGCCGGCAACCTGTCTATCGCCGCGTGGAAACGGGCATCACTCAGGGTGGAGTTACCCAAATCCTCTCCGGTCTGCAGGCAGGGGATCGGGTCTTTACTGCCCTGCCTCCTGGGGTGAACCTAGAGACTTTGATTAAAAGAGCGGAGCAACAGCCATGAGCCTGGCAACGGCGGCCAAAATGGCCTGGCAAATGGTGCGACGACATCGCCTGCGCACCGGGCTGAGCATGCTCGGGATCCTCATCGGCAATGCGGCGGTGGTGGCCATTGCCGGATTTGGCTATGCTGCCCAAGAGATGGCAGTGGATCAATTTCGCTCTCTGGGCACCAACTTGCTGATCGTCTTTTCGGCCAACTTGGGCCTAGCTGATGCCGGCAACATCCGCCCCCTCACCTTGGAGGATGTACGGGCTATTGCGGCGGAAGTGCCTGCCGTGTCAGCAGCTGTCCCCAGCCTGGGCACCAATGTGCGCGCTGTGCGAGGTGGAGTGGATCGCCGCTATGAGGCCACCGGCACTTGGCCGGAGTATTTGTCGGTCTTGAACCTGGAGATCGAGGCAGGCCGCTTCCTCTTGCCCTCGGATATCGAGGAACAGCGCCCGGTGGTGGTGCTGGGCAGCGATGCCGCCAGCCAGTTGTTCGGCCTGGATCCCACCGCTGCTATTGGGGAGACCGTCCTACTGAACAATTTGCCTTTCGAGGTGATCGGCACTTTGCGCTCGAAGCCGACGGTGTTTGGCAACAGCGATGCCGGAGTGTTTCTGCCGGTGGACGTGGTGGCCAATCGGTTGGTCGGGCGACGCTCCCCCTACGGCACAGAGCTGACGGCGATTTTCGTCTCGGCCCGCTCTGAAGCCGATCTGCCTGCTGCCGAGTTCCAAATCCGCAACCTGCTGCGCCAGCGGCACCAATTGGTGGGAGAAGATGACTTCATCATCCGCAACCAGAAAGTGCTCCTGGATGGGTCGGCCAGGATTTTGAGCCTGTTGCGGGTGCTGCTGACGGGCACGGCGGCCCTCTCCCTGCTGGTGGGAGGGGTGGGGATCATGAATGTGATGCTTATCTCGGTTGCGGAACGCACCCATGAAATCGGGCTGCGCAAGGCGATTGGGGCGGATAGCCGGCAGATTTTGCAGCAGTTTGCCGCCGAAGCGATTTTCATTGCCGCGACCGGGGGAGTGCTCGGGATCCTCCTCAGCAGCGGCCTGCTGGTGGCGGTGCAGGTATTCACCCCCTTGGCGACCCAAGTCGATGGGGTGGCAGTGGGAGTGGCGTTCTCCCTTTCCACTGGGATTGGGCTGGTCTTCGGCATTTTCCCGGCCCGCAAAGCGGCGCAACTGGATCCCATTGAGGCCCTGCGGGCTTAGAGATCGTATCCAAACAGGCGGGGATCCGCCGGCTGCCCATCGAGATCCGCCAGGCCATATTCTGCCCAGCGGCGATCCACCAAGCGGGCCACCTCTGGATCTGGAGCAAGGGGCTCCCGCCAGGGAGCATCGGTTTCCGGGGGGATCTTGGTGGTGGCATCAATGCCCATCTTGCCCCCCAGACCCCGTTTTTCGGTGGCAAAGTCCAAGGTGTCAAAGGGGTTGTCCGCCAGAATAAACACATCCCGCTGCGGATCCACCCGCGAACACAGACACCAGAGCACCTGCCGTGGATCCCGCACATTGATATCCTTGTCCACCACGATCACAAACTTGGTGTAGCTAAATTGGGGCAGGGCGCTCCAAAAAGCCAAAGCCGCCCGCCGCGCCTGGCCAGGGTAGGCCTTGTCGATGGAGAGGATGGCTGCTTTGTAGCCCAGCGCCTCCATCGGCAAAAAGAAATCTACAATCTCCGGCACCTGCTGCCTGAGGATGGGGGTGTAGATGCGGTTCAGGGCCAGCGCCATCATGTCGTTTTCTTTGGGGGGCTTGCCGCTGAAGGTGGTGAGATAGATGGGATCCCGGCGGTGGGTCAGGCAGTGGAAGCGAATCAGAGGGGCCTGCTCGTTGCGGGGGCCGTAGTAGCCGATGTGATCCCCGGCAGGCCCGTCGGGGGCCACTTCCCCAGGGGTGATGGTGCCCTCCAAAACGATCTCAGCATGAGCCGGCACCTGCAGATCCACCGTTTTGCACTGGGCCAGGTGCAACCCTTCTCCGGCGTAGAGACCGGCAAACAGCCACTCGGACAGATCCACCGGCAGAGGTGTGGCCGCCGCCAGAATCACCACCGGATCCACCCCCACCGCCACCGCCACCTCCAACTTTTGGCCCAGGGCCGCCGCTTTGCGCAGATGCCGAGTTGCCCCCCGCACCGACAGCCATTGCACCGTCATGGTGTTGCGGCTTTGCAACTGCAGGCGGTACACCCCCACGTTGGGGATCCCATTTTCCGGGTCTTTGGTGACCATCAGGCCCAAGGTCAGCACCCGTCCGGCATCGCCGGGGTAGACCCGCAACAGGGGCAATTGGGTGAGATCGACTTCCTCTCCCCGCCGCACCACCTGCTGACAGGGAGGGATCAGATCCCGGCTGGGTCTCGCTTTGAAGACGCTAAGCAGCGCCTGTCCCAACTCCACCGCCTGGGCAAAGCTCCGCGGTGGCCGCGGCTGGTAAAGCAGGGCCAGCTTTTTTCCCAGTTCCTCCAGCTCCTGCGGCTGCTCCATCCCCATCGCCCAGCAAATGCGCTCCACCGTGCCCAGGGTGTTGATGAGCAGCGGCATTGAGGATCCCTTCACCCGCTCAAACAGCAGCGCCGGCCCCCCGCAGGCCAAGAGGCGATCGGCAATCTCGGCAATTTCCAGATCCGGATCCACTTCTGCCGAAATGCGGCGGAGCTGACCACGGGATTCCAGCAGAGCAATAAAACGGCGTAGATCTCTGGGCATGAAAGGGAACCTAAGGGCTTACTTGTCGCGATTGAGGGCTAACCCGCTCATGAAGGGCTTCTGCAGCGCAATAAACACCAGCAGCGGCGGGATACTGGCGATGATCGCTCCCAGCATCATGGGGCCATAGGAGGCCGAGCTATCCAGATTGAGCAGGGATTGCAGCCCCACCTGCACCACTTGTCGCTCTCGGCCTTGCACGATCAAGCGGGGCCACAGGTACATATTCCAAGCGTAAACGAAGTGAATCACCGCCTGCGCCCCAATCGCGTTCCAGCTCAAAGGGATCAGCACCTGGGTGAGAAATTGCAGCGGGTTGGCCCCGTCCAGTTGGGCCGCCTCCGCCAGCTCGCGGGGAATGTTGGAAAAATGCTGGCGGAACAAAAACGTGGCCGTGGCGCTGGCCAGAAAGGGCACGATTAAAGCGTAGTAGGTGGATCCCCAGCCCAAGTTGGTGACCAACCGCAGCAGGGCAATGATCAAGATTTCTGTGGGCATCATCAGCGTGATCAGCACAAAGCCGAAGGCCAGCCCTTTGCCGGGAAAGCGGAAGTACACAAAGGCCAGCCCGGCTAGCAGCGACAAAACCGTCTTGCCCACCGTGATTGCCACCGCCACGATGGTGCTGTTGACCATGTAGTGGCCCAAGTGCCGCGCCACCATCACCTGATGCCAGTTGAAGGCAAAAGAGGAGCCAAAGGTCAATTGATAGCGGAACACCTCGGCATTGTTCTGGGTGCTCACGAGCAGGGCGTACAACACCGGAAATCCCAGAACCAAGCAGGCCAGCACCAGGCCCAAATGCACATACCAACGCTCCGGGATCCAGCGCCGCCAACGCCAGGGAGAAGACTCCACCCGAGTTGAACTGGGCTGGGCCACTTGAGATCGGGGATCCTGCAACAGTTGGGCCATGGCACCTCCAGACGGCGAACACCGATGAGCAGATGGGCTTTTGAGTCGATCTTTGGCTTCTCTTGAGAGGATAATCTGCCAGAGTTAAGGGCAACCTAAGGAAGGCCGGTCGCCTTAGCGGTGCGGAGCACTTCTGGCCTGAACTTTCGAGTGCTTTCACCGGCGATGGGGAAACGGGTAGAGTAGAACAGCAGTATCTGGATAACCCAAGAGAGGATCCCATGACTCGAGGCTTTGGCCCCTTCGGCAAAATCCAAGAAGCGCTCAAGAAAGCCCAAGAGGTGCGCGATGGCGCTCAAAGGCTGCAAAAAGAGCTGGAAGAGATGGAGATCGTCGGCGAAGCCGGCAATGGGCTGGTGAAAGTGACGGTCAACGGCAACCAAGAACCTCTCAAAGTCTCTCTGGATCCCCAGATTCTCCAGGAGTCGGTGGATGTGGTAGAAGACTTGCTCCTGACAGCAATGGTGAACGCCTACACCCAATCTGCTGAGACGATGCGCAAACGCATGGAAGAGCTGACCGGAAACATCAGTCTGCCGGGGTTGGGACTGGGTTGAGCCCCACTTGCTTAACCCCGCTTGCTTAACTCTGTATGTACACTCGCCCCTTGGCTCGCCTCATCGAAGAGCTGCAACGGCTGCCCGGCATTGGCTCCAAAACCGCTCAGCGCCTAGCTCTCCACTTGATCAACCGGCCTGCCGGCGAGATCGAGGCCCTGGCCAAAGCCCTGCTGGAAGCCAAGCAGACGGTTCGGCACTGTTCCATCTGCTTCAACTGGTCAGCGGAGGATCCCTGTGAGATTTGCCGTTCGCCACAGCGGGATCCCTTGCTGTGGTGCGTGGTGGCCGACGTCAAAGACTTGATTGCGATGGAGCGCACCCGCGAGTTCAAGGGGCTTTACCACGTTTTGGGTGGCCTCATCTCCCCCATGAACGGGATCGGGGTCGATCAACTGCACATCCGCGAGCTGGTGGCCCGGGTGGCACGGGAAAAACCGCAGGAGCTGATCTTTGCCATCAGCCCCAGCGTAGAGGGGGAAGTAACCATGCACGTGGTCAAGGATTACCTGAAGCCGGTTGCCCCCACCTTGCGCATGACCCGCCTGGCCTTCGGCCTGCCCATGGGATCCGAGCTGGAATACGCCGACGAGGTCACCCTGGCCCGTGCCCTGGAAGCCCGGCAGGAGTTGTGAGCCGCCCAGCCCATCAATCGCAGCCGGTTACCCCCTCCGCGCAGTAGGTGCTCCACCAGGGGTTGAAGTTGGCAGGATCCTCGGGCAGAGTGCTGATGTTCAGAAGTTCCTGGAAGCTGCTGTTGCGGCCTCCGTAGCGCAGGTGCATGTGCACCGGATCCCCGTGGGGTGCCCGCAGAATCACATAGGTGAAGGTCTCGCAACTGGCGTCTGCTCCAGGCTGCAACTGAAACAGATCCCAGATGGAACTGAGGGAACGATCGGGGTAGTAGAAGGGATCCGGCGCAGCCCCCCGATAGGCGTAGCGACAATTTTCCGCCAGGGGCTTTTTCCCCTCCAGATCGGCGTAGAAGGAGAAGAACTCCATCTTCTCAAACTTCACCCGCTTTGGATTGCGCGGATCGTTGGCCGATTGTTCCAGGGACGTATCCAGAGTGAAAACACCATCAATTCCCAGGTAGGGCACTTTATAAGCATTGGGGGACACAATCTGCAGCTCTAAGGCTGCCGCAGCCGCTCCAAAACCCAAGAGACTCAAGCTGCCGATCAGCCAGGCTAGGGCCGTTGAAGAACCAATTTGGCGAGAGAGCATAAAACTTTGTTGTGCCTGTGTTGTGCAGTAAACTGCAGAGCAGTTTAGGGGAAGCTTTGAGCTCGTACCATCCCACTGGGGGGCATCTGGCGAGAAATTCGCCGACTGCAGGTGCAGCTCTGAGGAACGGGATCCTAAGACAAGGCGGTAGAATTGAGGTCAGGCTCACCGTAGAGGGGCCAGGTTGGCTGCCCAAGCCTGACTGTCTGGAAACTGTTTTGAAAGCGAGGAAAACCCCGTGGAGCTAGCTGAGATTGAGGAGTTGATGAACAAAGCTGTGCAAGCCACACAGCGCTCCTTTAATACGGTACGCACCGGGCGGGCCAATTCCAGCCTGCTGGATCGCATTCAGGTGGAGTACTACGGCGTGCCCACTCCCCTGAAGGCCCTGGCCAGCCTCACCACGCCAGACTCCAGCACTCTCTTGATCCAGCCCTTTGATCCCTCGACCCTGGCGGCCATTGAGCGGGCCATTGTTGCCTCTGACCTAGGTCTAACCCCCAGCAACGACGGCAAGGTGGTGCGGCTCACCATTCCCCCCCTGACAGAAGAGCGGCGCAAAGAGCTGAGCAAACAGGTGGCCAAGCTGGCCGAAGAGGGGCGAGTCTCGATCCGCAACATCCGGCGGGATGGCATCGACTCGGTGCGCAAGCGGGAGAAAAACGGCGAGCTGTCTGAAGATGAGTCCAAAAGCTTGCAGGATGCCATCCAGAAACTAACTGACCGCTACATTAAGAAGATCGATGAGCTGCTGGCAGAAAAAGAAAAGGAGCTGACGACGCTGTAAAAGCTCCTTGTGGACATAACTCCCCACGCTACTGGCCTGCTTCTGCATAGCCGTAGGACGGGGTTAAAGACCCCATTTTTTGATCAAAACTCGACACTCATCCCGAAACTTCAAGGTTTCCACTTGCCCCTCGAAGTCGGGCAGCCGTTCGTTTCTCCTCGTCCAATTCCAACAAGAGGGATCCTGGCTTGGGCCAGGATGGAAGAGCGGAATACGACAAACCTTGCCGCAATGGATCTGATCCTGTGCCATCAATCGGCGGATTTCGACACCCTAGGGGCGGCGGTGGGAGCGGCGCGCCTGTATCCGGGTGCCCGCATTGCCTTGACCGGGGGATCCCTGCCGGGGGTGCAGGAGTTTTTGGCCCTGTACCGAGATGAATTTCCCCTCATTGAGTTGCGCTCTGTGGATCCGGGACAGGTGCAGCGGTGGATTGTGGTGGACTGTCACGATCCGGATCGCTTGGGCAAAGCTGCCGCTTGGTTAAGCGTCCCCGGCGCGCAGATTGAGATTTTCGACCATCACCCCAGTCCACTGGATAACTTTTGGCCGCAGCAGCAGGTCAACAGCCATATCGAGGCCGTGGGGGCCACCTGTACCTTGCTGGTGGAGCGGCTGCAGGCTGCTGGGATCCCTCTCAGCCCTTTTGAGCGGCTGGCGCTGGCTTTGGGCATTCACATGGATACGGGATCCCTGACCTTCCCGGAGACCACCGCCCGCGATGCTGCTGCCCTGAGCTGGCTGTTGGATCAGGGGGTGAACCTGGTCTTGTTGCGGCGCTTTTTGGGGGATGGCCTCACCCCAGAGATGCGCGAGCTGCTCAGCCAGGGGTTGGCCCAGATGCAGGTGCAGCAGGTGGGGGAGTATCGCCTGGGAGAGTGGCTGCTGGAGCTGCCGGAGTTTGTGCCCGGCTTGGCTGGCCTGGTGATGCGGCTGATGGATCTGACGGGAGTGGATGTGCTGCTCTTGGTGGCGCGGCAGGGGGAGCGGCTCAGCCTGATCGGGCGGGCGCGGCAGGAGTTTGCCCAGTTGGGCAGGGTGATGGCCCTCTACGGCGGGGGTGGACACGATTGTGCTGCAGCAGCCACGTTAAAAGCCAGCCCAGAGCAGCCTTTGCCCGACCCGGCCCAAGTCATGGCGGCCCTCAGGC
>NZ_JANSHS010000142.1:0-724 GCF_047461695.1 Synechococcus sp. R6-7 | reverse complement strand
TGCGGGCCTCCAGCCCGAAAATTTGGTGAACCATTGGATTGCCCTGTTTGTTTTCATCCCTCTTCCCCATGAGGTGAGGGGATCCTGCCTATCACAGATCGGTTTGCCCTCCCTCGCTGGGATGGCTTTCTTGGATGATCAGAGCAGGATTTTGTGAATTCAAATCCCAAGTGCAGGCCAAGCCTTCTTTGCCGAGATCTCTTCGCTTCCCTCAACTCCATTGATGACTTAGCCTATTTACCCTAGGAGACACTATGGCAACTCTTTACTTCAGCCCGCTTTTCGAGGTACAAGCTCTGCAAGCGGAGCCCAACCGGGGACGCTCTCGCTCCTTCCTGCCCACTCCTCTGCAGGTTTGGGAGAGCGGCGAAGCCTACACCGTCCAGTTGTGGGTGCCCGGTGCCAATCGGGAACGCTTCCACATCGAGGCCACGGCTCAACAGCTCTCCATCAGCGGCGAGATCCAGGTTCACGGCCCTGAAGGTGCTGAATTGCGCTACCAAGAAGTGGAGCCCCAACCTTTTCAACGCATCCTCAAGCTGGCCCGCCGCATCCAGCCGAAGAAAGTCTCGGCCACCTATCGCGACGGCATCCTCACCCTCACTCTGCCCAAAGCCGACGCAGCGCGGGTGATCAAAGTCCAAGTGGGCGCCTCAAACCCCACTACTCCGACGGAAGCCGTGACGGTGGAAAGCCAACCTGCCTAGGATCCCCAGTCTCTCCC
>NZ_JANSHS010000141.1:0-4123 GCF_047461695.1 Synechococcus sp. R6-7 | reverse complement strand
TCCTCTCAGAAAAAACCTGCCCGTAGCACTCAGTTATGTCTGCCTTATGGTCATTTCGATTCAAACTAGAACACTGCACCCACGCCCACAGTCATTTTAAATAAGAATGAAACGAAATGAAACATTTCCATCCCATTGCTTCCCAACTCCCCTCTCCCTCTGGGAAGAGGACTGGGGGTGATCTCGGAAGCGGTATGGAGCGCTTGGGGATTGTCTCAATCCAGCTTGAAAGGACTACAAATGGCCAAAAAACGAAGTCTCCAGACCCGTCCTCCCAGTGCGGCGGAAGGAAGCCAGCAGGGTGTCAATTCTGGGACTCGACCGGCTGCGGCGGCTGCCATTTCAGCACCAAGGTAGAAAGTTGCGGCAGGCAGAGCTCGAGGGAGTAGGGCAAGTTGTGGTAGGCCCAGTCGTCTGTCCACTTGCCCCCCAAATTGCCTACCCCGCTGCCCCAAAACTCCACAGCATCGCTGTTGAGCAGCTCTCGATAAAAACCTCGTTCCGGTACCCCAATGCGGTAATTGGGCCAGACCACCGGCGTGAAGTTACAAACCACCACCACCCACTCACTGGGATCCTCCCCATAGCGGATGAAGGAAACAATGCCGCGATGGTCGCTGCAGTCAATCCAGCGGAACCCTTCTGGCTTGGTGTCTTGGGTATACAGGGCAGGCTCAGAGCGCAACAGGTGATTCAGGCTGGCCACATAGTGGCGCAACTTGGCGTGGGGTTCATACTGCAGCAGCCCCCAGTCCAGATCTGCCCAAACGTTCCACTCATTCCACTGGCCAAACTCCATGCTCATGAACAAGGTTTTCTTGCCAGGGTGGGTGAACATGTAGCCATACAAAGCCCGCAGACTGGCGAACTTATGCCAATGATCCCCCGGCATTTTGCCCAACATGTGGCTCTTGCCATGCACCACCTCATCATGAGAAAAGGCCAGCATGTAATTTTCGCTGAAGGCATACATGAGGCTGAAGGTGACCAAATGGGGATGGAACTGGCGGAACCAGGGATCCATGTGGAAATAATCCAACATGTCGTGCATCCAACCCATGTTCCACTTCAAGTTGAAGCCCAGCCCACCCACATGGGTTGGCCAAGTTACCATCGGCCAAGCAGTAGATTCTTCGGCAATGGAAAGCGCACCGGGGTTGTATTTGAAAATGAGGGTATTGAGCTGCCGGAAAAAGTCGATGGCTTCGAGGTGTTCCCGCCCGCCGTAGGGATTGGGGATCCAGTCTTTGCGGTCATAATCCAGATAAAGCATCGAGGCCACCGCATCCACCCGGATCCCGTCGATGTGGTATTTCTCGAACCAAAAAAGGGCATTGGCCACCAGATAATTGCGCACCTCGTTGCGGCCATAATTAAAGACCAAAGTGCCCCAGCCTTTGTGCTCACCTTTGCGAGGGTCGGCGTACTCGTACAGGTGAGTACCGTCGAAAAAAGCCAGCCCATGCCCATCTTTGGGGAAATGTCCGGGCACCCAATCGACAATCACGCCGATCCCGGCTTGGTGAGCCCGATCGACAAAATACATAAAGTCTTGCGGGGATCCATAGCGGGATGTCACGGCATAGTAGCCGATCACCTGATAGCCCCAAGAGCCATCGAAGGGGTGTTCTGCCACCGGCAACAGCTCGATGTGGGTAAAGCCCAGCTCCTTCACATAGGGGATTAGCTTGTCCGCCAGCTCGCGGTAGGTGAGGAAGCGAGTATTGGGCTTTTGGTCCACCAGCACACTTTGCCCTTCGGCAGGTGGATCTTCAGCCGAGGCGTGCATCCAGGATCCCAGATGCACCTCATAAACCGAAATCGGCGAGCGCAGGGGGTCGGTGGCGGCGCGTTTTTCCAGCCAGGCTTGGTCGTGCCAGGTGTAGGTGTTGAGGTCGGCTACGATGGAGCCGGTTTTGGGGCGCACCTCCTGTTGAAAGCCATAGGGATCCGATTTTTCGTAGATATCCCCCCAGGAAGTTTTCACCTCGTACTTGTAGATGGCGCCTGGCCCTATGCCGGGGATGAACACCGCCCAGATGCCGCTTTCGCCCAGCCGCTTCATCTGGTGTTGACGCCCGTCCCAGTGGTTAAAATCGCCGATAACGCTGACGTTGCGGGCGTTGGGAGCCCAGACGGCGAAATGCACCCCCTTCACCCCGTCCACCGTGATGGGATGAGCGCCCAGCTTGTCGTAAATGCGGTGGTGATTCCCCTCGTTGAACAAGTAGCGATCCAGCTCGCCAATGTGGTTGACCTTCTCCAAGGGAAAGCGGTAGGGATCCTCCCATTCTTCCAAGTGTTCCCCTTGGGGATCCCAGACCCGTTGGGCCCGCAAAAAATAGTCCGGCAGAGGGGTTCCCGGCTCAAAGCGCAGCTCGAATAGCGTTTCCGGGTGCAGCGGCTGCATCGGGTAAGCCTGTCCAGTGGCGCGTTCCACCAGCCAAACCTGCCGAGCATTGGGCACAAGGGCGCGCACCAACCCAAAGGATTTCCCGGCCTCTTCTATCTGCTGGGGGCCCAAAACGGCATAGGGATCCTGCCATTGGTTGGAAACAAACTGACCCACTTGTTCGGCAGACAGGAGAAAGCCCATCGGGAACCCTCAGTAAATGACCATTCTAGTCTAGCGGTGGCTGACCCCCAGTTTGCGCTGTCAGCTCCAGGCCCGCCTCCAGGCAAAGAATCCCTGCAAGAAGTTCTGCAGGCGGGGGTTGGTGGCCAATTGTTGCCTGCGGTGCTGCAGGGCCGCCTTGGCGTTCACCTCCGAGCGGGTGGGGTAGATGTGGATCCCGGTCAGGGCAGAGACGGGCAGCCGCCGGCTCATGGCCAAAACCACTTCATGAATCAGCTCTCCCGCCTGGGATCCCACCAGGTGCGCCCCCAAAATCTGGCCGTTGCGCCGACAGATCAACTTGGCAAAGCCCAGGGGGGCAGCTTCTGCCTGGGCCCGATCCACATCGGCAAACTCCTGTTTGAGCACCACCACATCCTTGCCGTATTGCTGCCGGGCTTCGCTTTCGGTGAGGCCCACACGGGCCAGCTCCGGCTCGGTGAAGATGGCCCAAGGAATGACACGATAACGCGCTTGGCTGAGGGGGAAAAACAGGGCATTGACCAAGGCCACTGCCGCTTCGTAGGCCGCCACATGGGTAAATTGCGGCCCGCCGATGACATCCCCACAGGCGTAGATGCGGGGATTGCGGGTTTGCAGCTTGGCATTTACCTGGATCCCTTGGGGGGTGTACTGCACGCCGGCGGCTTCTAGACCCAGCCCTTCCACGTTCGGGATCCGACCGGCGGCCACCAAAATCTCTTCTGCACGGATCACTTGATCACCTGCAGCGGCGGTGCCTGCCCCGGAATTGGCCTTTAGGGAAAGCAGCTTTGCCCCTTGCTCTTGGCCAACTGCTGTGGCGCGTACCCGGGTGAGGATGCGGATCCCATCTTGGGTCAACTGTTGCTGCACCACCTGGGCGGCTTCGGGATCCTCCTTGGGCAAGATGCGCTCGCGGCTGGCAATGAGGGTCACCTCGGATCCCAGACGGGCCAGAGCTTGGCTCAACTCGCAGCCTACCGGCCCCGCCCCTATCACCGCCACCGATTTGGGCAAACGGGTTAGGTCAAAGATCGATTCGTTGGTCAGATAGCCCGCCTCGGCCAAGCCTGGCAAGGGGGGAACCCAAGGACGGGATCCGGTGGCGATGACAAAAGCCCGCGCCTGTACCTGCCTTCCTGCCACCTCAAAGGTGCGCCCATCCACAAAGTGGCCCTTGGCAAACACCAGTTCCACCCCCAGTTGGCGGAAGCGATCTGGCGAATCGGCGTGGTTGGCGATGTAGCTCTGGGCAGAGCGAATGTGTTCGTACACCTTGAGGTAATCCACCGCGATCCCTGCTGGGCCAGGGAGAGTTACCCAACCGGCAGCCATGGCCTGGCGCATCCGATGGACGGTATGGGCCACGTGAAGAAGGGCTTTGCTGGGCACACAGCCATACCAGAGGCAATCGCCGCCCAAGCGGTCGCTGCCTTCCACCAGCAGCACCTTGGCCTTCAGTTGGGCAGCAGCGCTGGCCACCACCAAACCCGCTGCACCGGCGCCGATGACCACAATATCGTAGGG
>NZ_JANSHS010000140.1:0-1910 GCF_047461695.1 Synechococcus sp. R6-7 | reverse complement strand
CCACGCCCACTCCTACTCCGGCGCCAACACCCAGCCCGACGCCCACACCCACACCCACTCCGACTCCAACGCCAGAGGCGACGCCCACGCTTGTACCTCGTCGCCAGCCGCGCTTTCAACTGGGCCGCCCCCGTCCGACACCAGAGGGGATCCCGGCTGTTCCAACGCCACCGCCCGTAGTAGCCACTCCCGAACCTGAGCTTACGCCTGAGCCCAGCCCAGAGCCCTCTCCGCAAGCTGTGCCCACTTCAACTCCCCAGCCTGTGGCTACGCCTTTGCCGCGCGTGACCCCTATCCCTTTCCAGGAGCGGCGGGTGCGCCAGCAGGGGTTGCGGCTTTTCCCGCCGGGACTCCACAGTCCAACCTTGCCAGGTGAGCGATAGCGGGACAGAATCCTTGGTTGACAGAATGCCCTTCGCACAGCGGGCCGTGGGCCTCACTGTTTCCCCGATGCCGCTCTGCCTGGGTGCGCAGTTGCCAGTTGTCGCGTTCTCACACCGGTCAAGCGCGAGGAGCGTGGAGCGACGGGAAAGAATCCCCCGGCTCTAGCCGTGGGGAGAACGTCGATTCCTGCCCAATGGAAGGGCCGGTCGTGTGGCTAAGCTGATGGGGTTGAGCCAAGTCAGGAGCATTGCCCCCTCAACCTTCTCGCACCGATTGCGGTCGCGGAATGGGATCCTGGTTTTCCGCCTGGGTGGAGCTCTGGATCCCGTTCTCTCCACTTTCCAACCTGAGCAAGGGCCGCAATCGGGATCCCTGCCAGGGATCCAGGACATCCCGAATTAGCACCTCCTGAATCCACACCTGCAGGATTGCCGCCAAAGGCACGGCCAGGAACAGGCCCAGCACCCCAAAGAAAAAGGCTGAAGTAACTTGAGCTACTAGGGTTAGGGCGGGCAGGAGCGACACCTGTCGGGACATAACGATGGGGGTGAAGACGCTGCTTTCCAACTGCTGGATCAGGATATACAGCCCCAGCACTGCCAAGGACTTCCAAGGGGCATCCGTGAGGGCTACCAGCATGGGGGCTACCACGCTTAAGGTGGGGCCGATATTGGGGATGAAGTTGAACAATCCCGCCAGCACCGCATTGGCCAAGATCAGGGGCACCCCCAAAATCCACAGCCCGATCCCACTCAGCAGCATCACCAAGGTGCTGGTAAACAGGATCCCCATCAGCCACCCTCGCAGCGCCAGCTCACAGCGCTTGAGGATGTAGCGAATGCGGGGACGGTAAAAGGCCGGGAAAACCGAGACAAAAGCGCGACTGTAGGCTTGGGGATCCGCCAACAACAAAATGGTGAGGATGATTACAAACAATAGGTTGAGCAGGGTGCCGAAAAAGGCAGTGAAGGACTGGGAGAAAAAGTCTCGCGCTTGGCGCACCAATTCGGTTGCCTGGGGCACCAAGCTATTGGCCAATTCCCGCAGCGTCGGCAGCTCAATATCCGTCGGCAAAGAGAGAATCAAGCTCTCGAACAGCCGCTGCGCTTGCACGATCCCGGCGGGCACCCCATCGGTAAACAGCCACCGCAACTGCTCCGCCAGGGGGGGCACCACGATTAGCCCCACCAAGATCGCGGCCACCAAAACCGTCAAACTGGTGATGACAATTGAGGGGCCACGCCGAAAGCCGTAGCGCTGTGGGATCTGGGCCAAGGTATCCAATGCTACTGCCAACACAATGGCCGCGAACACCAACAGCAGGATCTGCCGGATCTGCCAAAGCAGAACTAGCAGGCCCAACAGCGCCCCTAGCCCCAGCCACTGGGCGAAGGTCACCCGCCAGCTCACCTCCTCTCTCGCCCGGTTGTCGCCTATTCTAGATGGGATCCCGACAAGTCCCATCGCTATTCGAGAACCCTGGATGCGCGATCCTGTCCCTTCAGCTAGAAATCGCAGGAGCCCCG
>NZ_JANSHS010000139.1:0-1095 GCF_047461695.1 Synechococcus sp. R6-7 | reverse complement strand
TGGGACTATCAGCTTGCAACGTACAGAGATGGTCTGGCTCATGGGCTTATTGTAGCTCATCCAGGTTTTGTCCCAGTACACTTATATGGAGGCGGGCTTTCCTCCCGGCACCAAGCCTGCGGCTATGGTGCGGCCTCCAGCCCGAAAATAGGTGAGAGTAGTCCACATAGCGATGCCCATTGCTGTCCAGGTGGAGAATATCGGCAAATCGGTGGTTCCAGAGAATCTCATCGGCCAAGTAGGAGTGGCGAGCATAGATGGTTTGGGAAAAGGTATCGTCGATGCCGGTCAGGGTAATGATCAGCTCCGCTTGGCCCACCTGTAAATCTCGATCCATGAGGCTGTAGAGAGGGCCGCCGATGAACCACCGAGCCTCTCCTACTGGAAGTCAGCCAGCCTTCACAAAGGGCGAATGGTAGACTGGGAATACAAAAGCTTTCTGCTCAATTCAATCACCTTCAGTCTGCCACGGCCAAGGTTGGCTTCTCGATAAACTTCCATGAACCCACTGCGCCAAGGCCGACTGGGATCCCTTACGGATAACCCAACCCCATGAGCGACAACGAATCGACGGCGCGCATCATCTCCACCGACCTGCAGCGGGAGATGTCGCAGTCCTACCTGGAATACGCCATGAGCGTGATCGTCGGGAGGGCTTTGCCAGATGCGCGGGATGGCCTGAAGCCGGTGCACCGCCGCATTCTCTACGCTATGCACGAGTTGGGCCTGACGGCGGATCGCCCCTTCCGCAAGTGTGCCCGCGTGGTGGGGGATGTAATTGGAAAATACCATCCCCATGGGGATCAGGCCGTCTATGATGCGCTGGTGCGCATGGCTCAAGATTTCTCCATGCGGGAGCGGCTGGTGGATGGGCATGGCAACTTCGGCTCTGTGGACAACGATCCGCCGGCAGCCATGCGCTATACCGAGTGTCGGCTGACTGCCTTTGCCCAAGAAGCCCTGCTCCAAGATATTGACGCCAACACTGTCGATTTTGTCGGCAACTACGACGGATCCCAGCAAGAACCCCTGGTGCTGCCGGCGCGGATCCCGCAACTGCTCTTAAACGGCTCTTCCGGCATTGCCGTGGGCATG
>NZ_JANSHS010000138.1:0-5410 GCF_047461695.1 Synechococcus sp. R6-7 | reverse complement strand
CTTATTATTGACTAGAGTCATGCTCTCCCAGGCAGTTTCAAAGCTGGGCCTTTCCCTACTGGGCAGCCACCTCAGCTGGGTAGACACTCACCTTTTGCCGCCACTTGCCATAGCGCTCAAAAGTCACAATGCCGGTGACCACAGAATACAAGGTGTCGTCGCCGCCGATGCGCACGTTCACCCCTGGGTGAAACTTGGTGCCCCGCTGCCTGACCAGAATGTGGCCGGGATGCACCAGCTCGCCCCCATAGCGCTTCACCCCCAGCCGCTTGGCATTGGAATCTCGACCGTTGCGAGTGCTGCCCGTTCCCTTCTTATGAGCCATAACGCCTCCTATGCAACTGCGTGATCAACAGAAACGAGATAAAAAAATCGGGATTCAGGACACCTGAGTTCAGAGTTTATTCCTCATCCGCAGGGATCCCTGTCGCCGCTGCCGAAGGGGCTGCCTCTGGGTTAGACTCTGGAGCCGCTTCCGTACGGGATGGTGCCGTGGCTAGGGGCACCCCATTGAGTTCAATAGACTCGATCAGCACACGGGTCAGCGGTTGCCGATGACCCCTCTTTTTGCGGGTCTTTTTCTTTGGCCTCATCTTGTAGACGATGATTTTATCGCCGCGCCGATGCTGTAAAACCCGTGCCCTGACGACCGCCTCCGAAACGTAGGGATGCCCCAACGTGATTTGTCCCTCGTGGTTGATCAACAGCACACGAGACAAATCGAAGGGGCTGTTCTCCTCCACTTCCGCCAGGCGATCGACCTCGTAAAAACGCCCCGGCTCCACCCAAAGCTGCTTACCGCCGGTTTCCACAATTGCGTAAGTCATCTTTCTCCCTGCCGTACAGGTGCCCTGCGGGGGTCTTGAAACCTGATCCGAGCATTGACAGCGATCCTAGATCGTAGCCGAAAAAGCCGCCGTCCGTCAGCTGGGTTTGGTCGAGGACTGGCTTGCAACAGTTCCGGTCGAGCAGTGGGACGGACTCCCCAAGCACCTCATGCTGTTGCCCCCCAGCCCCTTTCCCAGAGGAAGAGGGGAGTTGGGAAGCAGTTGGGAAGCAAATGTGCAGCATCTGAGGCGACCGCAGGCCAGAGGTTGCAGAGTCATTCTTTGCTATTCGGTCAGCTTCTCCCAAGCAGCCTGAAGGGCAGCCTGCATGCGCTGAGCGGCGCGGCTGAGGCGGTGTTGCCAGGTTTCCCACTTGTGTTGCAGAAACTCTGCCGCCTCGTCCAGTAGGGAGAGATCGAACTTGCCCCCTTTGGCCAGCTCGTCCCGCACCTGCTTCACCTTAACGCGCACCACCTCCGGCGGATCCTGTGGGCCAACCAACGCCTTGAGGCGATCCCCCATGCGCTGGATAAGCTGTTTCACCTGCCGAGATTTTTCGCTCCAAAAGTTCTTTAAGCCTTCCGCTTCCGATTTCAGCCGTTGCGGAGCATCCTCCTTAACCACCACCGCGTCCACATCAATGGCTTCCACGTCCTCAGGCAGGAGAACGGCGCGCCCCCCCCAAGGCTCGGCAATGCTGCCACCCAGAATATAAGCGGCAATCGCTCCAGTCTCCCAGTCAAAGAGAAAATCCTCAATCCAGCCGACCTCTCGATTCCCAATGCGCACTGTGCGACGGTAAAGAGAGCTGATGGGGGTTAGGGGGGTATCAAAAACGGTAGAGTAGGTCAGCAGCGCGTCTGGCCCGATGAGAGAAATCTGCTCCAGGGGGGTGTACCCCTGCTGGCTGGTGAAGTAGCATACCCGCCCTGTTGGGTCAACCCAGATTTCTTCTACGGTACCCAATGCGGTAGCAGTGCTGCCATCGAGGGCCAGCAGGCCCACCACCTGGCTACGTCGGATGATCTGTTCCATAGGGTTCATCGAGTTATCTCCTTGATGGGTTAGCTGGGCAGCCTCAAAATCCGCGGTAGTGGCGCAGTTGCCCCCTGAGCCGGGCAATTTCCTGAGCCATGTCCAAGACCATCGCTGCCCCCGTCCAGTTAAGCCCCAAGTCTCGGTGTAGGCGGCTCATTTGCAACAACCGCCTGAGCTGTTGGGGGGTCAGGTAGCTGCTCTCGGCCTCCACTAAGCCTTGGGCCAGCAGCCATTCCAGCAGGTGGGGAGGGATCCCCAGCAGTTCCGTGGCCTGCTCGAAGGTATAGAGCCGTTCTTCTACCCGCACAATGGCCAAACTCATAGACTCACCTCCTGCAAGTGGGCGCGGGGATCCCAGCTACGGCTTTGGCGCAGCTTTTCGTAGAGATCCCGCTCGGTCTGGGAAAGGGATTTGGGTGCCACCACCTTCAGCCGCACCAGCAGGTCGCTCCGCTGGCCTTGGGGATCCCGCCAGCCTTGGCCCCGCAGCCGCAGGGTTTGGCCGCTGTCTACCCCGGCAGGGATCCTCAGTTGCACGCGACCCGTAGGGGTGGGAACTTCCGCCGTCCCTCCCAAAGCCGCCTCGTCAGGAGTAATGGGCAGCTCGCAGAGCAGGTTGTCTCCGTCAAAGCGGAAGAAGGGATGGGGGGGCAGCTCCAAAGTGAGGTAGAGATCCCCTCTTGGCCCGCCAAAGGGGCTGACCTGGCCTTTGCCCTTGACGCGGATGCGACTGCCCGGCTTAGCGCCGGGGGGAATGCGGATAGTTAGCGTTTCTCCATCTAGGTTCAGCCGTTTCTGGGTGCCGTGGAAAGCTTCTGCCCAGCTGAGACCCAGAGTGCCCTCCACATCCTGCCCCGGCAAATCCACCGAAACAAACGGCCCAAAGCCGCCGGCGAAGCCCTGGAACCCGCTGCGGCGGGAGCCCATACGGCCCAGCAGCTCGTTGATAAACTCCTCGAAGCTGGCGTATTGGGCGAAGCCCTCCATGCCCGGCATTCCAGCAGCAGAACCAGTACCCACCCGCTGCCAGTACTGCCCAAACTGGTCGTAGCGCCGCCGCTTTTCCGGATCTGAGAGCACCTCGTAGGCTTCGTTGATCTCCTTAAAGCGTTCCTCTGCCGCCTTGTTGCCGGGGTTCACGTCGGGGTGATACTGGCGGGCCAGCTTGCGATAGACGCGCTTGATTTCCTCGGCAGAGGCATCTCTGCTGACGCCCAGGATCTTGTAATAATCCTTGAAGTCACTCGCAGCCATAGGCTCACCCCTGCAAGGTTAGGTTAGAGTTTTTCGGGCTATTCTCAGGATATAAGGTTGCAGCTAAAAAATTGGAGCAGACCCAGAACACGTACAGGCAGAGCGGCGAGATGGCGCTTTACTGTGCTCTCGCTACTTCGGAAACTTTTTGGGCTAGGGCTTGCGTTTGGAGAAGATCCCTTTCTCATCTCGTGTGAAAATTTGCTTGACCTTTTCCCAAGCTTTGAGGAGTGCATGGGTGGAGTTATTGCTCTCTTGTTTGGCTTGGTTGTAGGCTTCCACAAAGGTTTGCTGCGCTTCTTCCGAGAGGTCAGCGCGGATTTCCGGCGAGATGCTCTCTGGGGTTAAGTCTCCCTCTGGCTCACCGGGCAAGTTCAAGTCGGCAATGGAAACTTCCTCTCCGCCAGCACTCTGCAGCAGCCAGTAAATTTCGCCCGACTTCTCTTCCGGTACTTGCACCACCAACAAGAACTCGCCCGCCTGTACCCGGGTTTGGTAGATGGCGGCTTTCTCCTGCGGCATACCCAAGGCAATCAGGGCGGATCCCAGGCCCGCTCCCAGTGCTCCGTACAAAGCGCCGCCCGTTGCCCCCAACAAAGCGGCTCCCAGAGGCCCAGCGGCCACCACTGCCCCCAAAAAGGGAATGAACAGCACCCCCACGCCAGTGAGCAGCCCCAGCAGGGATCCGAACAGGGATCCATAGATGGCCCCATTGGTCAGACCGTCCAGAACCACCTCTTTGCGGGTGATAAACCCGGTAATTTTGGCTTCGGTTTGAAAGTTGCGGCCAATAATGGAGATGCAATCGTTGGGAATGCCACGGTTCAAAAGCCGCTGGATACACTCTTGCAGCTTGCCCTCTTCTTTGAAGGCGGCGGAAACACACTTTTTGGGAGCTTGGGCAAAAGCGCTCATACGCAATCTCCTGCTGAGTTTTACAGTGCCAAGGCAGGTTTTTTAACCTTTTCCCTGCTACTACTCTCGTCTTACTACTCTCGTCTATTGTCTCCCCTCTTCAGCAAAGGACTCGGTCGCAGAATCGCGAACCCCCTGGAGAAATCTCCGTACTGAGGATGCCAATTCCATCCTTACCCCTGGCCTCCTTCCAGGAGAGGGGAGTTGGGATTCAACGCACGCTACTTGCTGCCGGAATGACTGGGGGGTTTGGAGGAGCTACAGCAAGCGGATCCCGGCCATCAAGCCCTGGCAGACCCCCGTCAGGAAATCTGGATCTAGGGTTTCCAAGGTATCGCTCAGCTTGTGGTAGTGGGGGTTGCGCAAGAAAGCGGTGTCGGTAACCATAACGGCGGCGTAGCCCGCATCCCAAAAGGGGGAGTGATCGCTCAGGCGAGTGGCAGGTAGGATCAAGCCTCGCTGCCCGGCCAACAACCAACAGCAAGGGATCCCCGCTTTTTGAAAATCACGCTGCAGCTTGAGCAGATCCCCCCAGGTGGGCCAGTTGCCGATGAGACCGATGTAATCTCCCCGGTTGGGGTAGAGCTTCTCAAGGCCAGCGGGGTAGCGTTGGGATCCGGGGGTGGGATCCCGGTAGCCCAGCATTTCCAAAGACAGCATCAGCCGTAGGGATTGCCTCTGACGTTGAAGAAACTGGGCGTAAGCCCCACTGCCCACCATCCCCCGCTCCTCCAGGTCAAAAGCCACCAGCCACAGGGGGGAAGGGGCAGGGTTGGCGGCAAAATGGCGGGCCAATTCCAGCAACACCGCTATGCCGCTGGCGTTGTCGTCTGCTCCAGGGGTTGCCGGGGCAGCGTCAAAGTGGGCTCCGATGAGGATGGGTTGGCGGCCAGAACGGGATCCCGGCAATTTCAAGATCCAGTTGCGGTGCAGGCGGCCACCGGCCTCAAAGGGGAAGGACTCCAGGGATCCCCACTTAGAAAGCTGCTCTTGGATGTAGCGCTCCACTTGGCTATGGCCCAGGGGCGACCAGTCGGGATCCCGGGGCTGGGCCACTTGCTGCAGATGGGCCTCTAGGCGCTGCTGCAGGTCTGGGAGCTCTGCTGCTGACATCAGTTTCCCACCTCAGAGGGAATGGCTTGGGCATGGACTTGGCAGGCCAACTCCAGGGTGAAGTAGCGGTGGGATCCCACCGTTCCCGCCAACACCTGAAACGGATCCTCAGGCTCCCCCAGGTGATCCAGCACCAGAGCCGCCCCGGAAAAATCCTGATCCCGGGTATAGTCGTTTACCGTCACCACAGTGGGAATACCGGCCTGCTGGGCCGAGCGCAGCCCATTCTCCGAGTCTTCAAAGGCCAGGCAGGCCTGGGGGGG
>NZ_JANSHS010000137.1:0-642 GCF_047461695.1 Synechococcus sp. R6-7 | reverse complement strand
AGGGTTTTGGGGGTTAGAGGCATGCTCCTTTCAAGCCCTGCACCAACTATCGCCTATCGCTGTCCGGTCATCATCGCCATTCAGAACCAATCGAGCGGAAGCGTTGCCTAGCATTAGGTTTGCTCCTTGCCCCAGACCCGATGGGGAGCAAATGCGTTTGCGTTTGTGAAAGCATCGCGCAGCGATAACGCAAAGATAAGCTGGAGAAGAGCAGCGAGCGGGCGTTCATGTCTTCAGAGCATTACAAGTTCGACCTTTTCTTGCGCTACCACCGAGAGCAAGCCCGGTGGGCGCGTCAACTGGCGGAGCGGCTGGATCGCGAGGGTTTCAAAGTCTGGTTTGACCGCTGGATGCTGCAGCCGGGGGATAACCGCAAGCTGGAGCTGCAACTGGCCATCGAACAATGCCGCTGGGTGGGAGTGGTGGCCTCTCCAGAGTTTGTTGCCGATCCCTGGCCAAGGGATGAGCTGTACAGCGGGTTTCCCCATGCCCCGGCACGACAAAACCAGCGCCTGCTGACGCTGCTGCACACCCCCACTGAGCTACCCCGCCCCCTGGAAGAGGCGCCCCTGCTGGATTTTACTGGCTCAGAAGAGGATCCGGTGCTGTTTGAGTACCGCGCCTTGGAGCTAATGCACTTTT
>NZ_JANSHS010000136.1:0-3480 GCF_047461695.1 Synechococcus sp. R6-7 | reverse complement strand
AAAACTCCGTTTGGCTGAGGAAATCCGCCAGCTCGTCCAGGGATCCCTGGGCTGTGAGGTCGATGGTTTGGTGGGCGGCGCGGGCCCGCTGCCGCTGTTTCTCCATTTCTTGTTCAAAGCCCTCCAGATCCACACTGAAGCCGTGTTCCTGGGCGATTTCTTGGGTCAGCTCCAGCGGAAAACCGTAGGTATCGAAGAGCTTGAAGGCGTCGGCGCCGGAGATCTGCTTTGGCGAGCCGCTGTCGCGACGGGAAGATTCGACGGCAGTAAACAAATCCAGCAGCAGCCGTTCCCCCCGCTCCAGGGTTTTGAGAAATTGCTCCTCCTCCCGTTGCAGCTCGGTCTTGATCAGGGTTTCTCGCTCCCGCACCTGAGGATAGGCAGCCTCGGCCAACTGAATCGCGGTCTCGATCACCGGGATGGTGAAGGGCTCGCCGATCCCCAGCAATCGCCCGTGGCGCACCATTCGCCGGATCAGCCGCCGCAGCACATAGCCCCGATCCACATTGGAAGGAAGCACCCCATCGGCAATCAAATGCATCACTGCCCGCGCGTGATCCCCGATCACCTTCAGGGAGATTTGCTGCTCCGGGTCGGCCTTGGAGTAGTTCAGCCCGGCGATCCCAGCCGCCGTTTGAATGATGGGAAAGATCAAGTCTGTCTCGTAGTTGTTGGGCACCCCCTGCAACACCTGGGCCAACCGCTCCAACCCCAGGCCGGTGTCGATGTTTTGCTTGGCCAGCGGCATCAGGTGACCTTCGCTATCCCGGTTCAGCTCCATGAACACCAGGTTGTAGATCTCCAGAAAGCGGGAGTCATCCTCCAAGTCGATCCGCTCATCCCCCAGCTCCGGCTTGAAGTCGTAGTAAATCTCAGAACAAGGGCCACAGGGGCCGGTGGGGCCGGCAGCCCAGAAATTATCCGCCTCTCCCATGCGCTGGATGCGGTGGGCCGGGATCCCTATCTCATCTCGCCAGAGGGCAAAAGCCTCCTCATCTTCGCGAAAGACGCTCACCACCAGCCGTTCCGGGGGCAGGCCGAACACCTCCGTCACCAGCTCCCAGGCCCAGGCAATGGCCTCTTTTTTGAAGTAGTCGCCAAAGCTGAAGTTGCCCAGCATCTCGAAGAAGGTGTGGTGGCGCGCCGTTCGGCCCACGTTCTCGATGTCGTTGGTGCGCACACATTTCTGGGCCGTTGTAACCCGTGGGTACTCCGGATCCCGTTGCCCCAGGAAAATGGGCTTAAAGGGCAACATGCCGGCAATGGTCAGCAGCACCGTCGGATCTTCCGGCACCAAGGAGGCGCTGGGCAACACCTGGTGGCCCCGCTGAGCGTAGAAGTCCAGAAAAGTTTGCCGAATGGCGGCACCGGAAAGCGCTGGAAACATGACAGGCGAAGATGGCTGTATTCATCAATTCTAAGTTTTCCCTCTGCAGGGCAGTCCAGCCCTTGTTGTTCTCCTCTGTTCCACCAAACCCCATCCGCCGAAAACCTAAGCGATTTGTCCGATTAACCTCAGGGCGGGCAGACGCTAAGATCAGCCTATCTGAGGCAGTTGTGCAAGATTTGTTTCTTCTTGGTCTAACCTGTATGTATCTCTCACAACTTGCCTGCCGACTTCTTGGCTCCGTCTCGGTTGTCCGGATCGCCAGCCGGTAACCCCAAACTGGTATGCCCACTTGCTACTGCCTTAACCCTGCCTGTTTGCACCCGGAAAACCCGGCGGATGCCTCTACCTGTGCCTCTTGTGGCCATCCCCTGCTGCTG
This sequence comes from Synechococcus sp. R6-7, assembly GCF_047461695.1. NCBI lineage: Bacteria > Bacillati > Cyanobacteriota > Cyanophyceae > Synechococcales > Synechococcaceae > Synechococcus > Synechococcus sp. R6-7. Next base: position 1,713 of record NZ_JANSHS010000136.1, on the reverse strand, counting down.
CGCAATCGCTACCGGGCCTTCAAGCGCATCGGCCAGGGGGGATTTGGCTCTACCTTTTTGGCGCGGGATGAGGACATGCCCTCCAAACCTTGGCGGGTGATCAAGCAGTTGCGCCCGGTCGAGGGATCCCCGCAACTGGCCAAGCTGGCGGAGGAGCTCTTCAATCGCGAGGCCCAAGTGTTGGAGCGCCTGGGCGAGCATTCGCAGATCCCCAAGCTCTACGCCCACTTTCAGGAAGGCGGCAAGTTCTACTTGGTGCAGGAATTTATCCAGGGCACCACCCTCTCGCAAGAAATGCGTCGCAATGGGCCCTTTTCCGAAGAACAAACCCGGCAGGTGATGCAGGAGGTGCTGCTGATCCTCAGCTATGTCCACAGCCAAAACACGGTTCACCGAGACATTAAACCTGCCAACCTGATTCGTCGCAAAGAAGATGGTCGATTGGTGCTGATCGACTTTGGGGCCGTCAAGCAGCTCGGCCCGGGCCAGGATTCGGCAGAAGAGGCGACGGCCATTCGCTCGCTGGGCTTTTCTCCCCCAGAGCAAGTAGCCGGCCAGGCGGTCGGTCCCTCTAGCGATCTCTATGCCTTGGCTGCCACCTGCATCAACTTGATGACGTTGGAATCTCCGGCCAAGTTTTATAACCATGAAACGGGGCAGTGGGATTGGTCGGATTGCCTGCAGCTCAGCCCGGAATTCGACGCCATTCTGCACCGCATGTTGCAGCCGGCCATCAATCAGCGCTTTGCCACCGCCACCGAGGTCTTGCGGGCGTTGCAAGGGATCCCGGTGGAAGAGGCAGGCGGCCCGATCTCTCAGCCGATTGTGTTGCCCAGCTCTCCCCTGTCTGCCAATCCCAGCACATCGGTGATCTCCGGCTACTGGGCCAAGCGCCGCTCAGGCGGTTTCTCGCCCACACCCCTACCTCAGTTCACTGCAGGGGGAATGACAGCCAGCAGCCCGCTATCCATCCCCTCTGAGTGGGGGAGCACCACCGGTTTTACCCAACTGGGCCGAGCCAGCAGCATCACAGGCAGCGGACGGATCAAGCCGGCTACCCCACCGCGGATCCCTTCCATGGCGGGGGCCGATCTACGGGGCAAGTCCTTTGCCAACCAAAACTTGGCCGGCTATGATTTGCGCCAGGCCGATCTGCGGGGGGCCGATTTCTCAGGGGCCAACTTGCAGGGGGCGGATCTGCGCGGCATCCTCTTCAACACCCCTCAACCCTACTGGCTGCGGGTTTTGATCCAACTGTCTGGATCGGCCAAGACGTTGGGAGGGATCCTGACAGGCTTGGGGGGGCTGCTGGGCTCAGGGATCCTGGCCTTTTTGCTTGTCCGCCTGACCACGGGCAATTTGGTTTATGCGTTAGGAGCGGCCGGGATCGCCTTGGTGGTGGCCAGCTCGGTGATCTGGTCGATGGGCGGTGGGGTTCGTTTGGCTCGATACCCAGAAGAAAAGAGCAAGCGCTTTACCAACTTTTGCAAAGCGGATCTACGGGGGGCGCGGATGGACGAGAAGCTACGGAAGTTTGCCCGTCGGCAGGGAGCCATTTTAAGCTGACGCAGGGCGGATTGCGGATCTGGCGGATCTGGAATTTTGCGTTGCGATCTTTAACTTTATAGATCTTTAATAGTTCTATAGTTGTTTCAGGTTAGGATGAGACGTCTGGGCTACTGCTCGCGCCAGCGGGACGGAGTCCTATCGCGC
>NZ_JANSHS010000135.1:0-8404 GCF_047461695.1 Synechococcus sp. R6-7 | reverse complement strand
AGATAGGGGTCATGGCTGGTCATGATGACGTAGCGGCTGCAGAGCCGTTCCAGGAGAAAGCGATCATGACTGATGACCAAAAGCCCCATCTGATGTGCCCGCCCATAGGCCAAGACAGCTTGCCAGATCAGGGCTTGGGTATTGGCGTCGAGCATGGCTGTCATCTCATCTGCAATCAAATAGCGAGTTTGTGGGTTGAGAACCCGGGCGATGACAACCCGCTGCAATTCTCCCCCGCTTAGCTCATGGGGATAGCGGTTGAGCCAACTGGGGGAAATGCCTAAGGTGTGGAGAACCTCTGGCTGGGGAGGAGGCCCTTCCCGCAAGACCTGAGCTATGCGCCAGTGGGGGTTAACGGCCTGCTCTGGATGTTGAAAGACAAGCTGCACTGGGCAGTACCCTCGCCGAGGCAAAGGCTGCCCTGTCACACTCACCCGACCTTGGCTGGGGGTAAGGTAGCCCGCCAGCAACTTGGCCAGAGTAGTTTTGCCAAAACCAGAGGGAGCCATCAGCCCTACGACTTCCCCAAGTTCTACTTGAAGGGTCTGATCTTGCACCACCCAAGGCAGATGCCGTCCATAGCGAAACCAGAGATGCTCACCCTTGAGCATGGATACACCTCACCCACCCTCCTCCAACCGCCCGCAGAGGCGGATGCTCAGCTCGACAGATTTCACTTGCCCAGGGGCAGCGATCCCCAAACAAACAACCCGCAGGCAGTGCCTCAGGGTCAGGCTGGTTGCCCGGCAGGGGAGCAAACTCATTTTGGGGCAGGGATCGCCACAGAGCTTGAGTGTAGGGGTGGCGCAAGTTTCCCCTTTCGAAATCCTGAGCCGAGGCCAACTCGACTGTAGTGCCCGCATAGAAGACTGCCACTCGATCTGCCACCGACAACGCCGCCTGAATATCGTGTGTAATCAACATAACGCCTCGGCCCTCCTGGGCCAGCTCCCGCAGATGGGCAAGGGTCTCAGCCACCACCTCCGCGTCCAAGCCTGGCGTGGGCTCGTCGGCTATCACCAGCTTGGCTCTGCTAACTGCCGCCGTCGATACCAGCACCCGCCGTGCCATGCCTCCGGAGAGCTGGAAAGGGTAGAGGCCCTCTGTTCCCGGCGGCAAGCTATAGCGGGCAAAGATGCGGCTCACTGCTCTACGGGCCTCGCCTTGGGAGGCACCGCTGAGCCGAGCTACCCGCTGTACCTGGGATCCTACTTGCATGAGGGGATCCAGGTAGTCCACAGACTGGGGGATGAGAGCAATGGCCTTGCCGCGCAGTTGCCTACACCGCTCAGGGGTCAAGGGCTGCCCCTGAAATAGGAGAGTACCGCGCAGGGTAGCGTTCTCTGGCAAAAGACCCAAGAGGGCATGGGCCAGCAAACTTTTGCCCGATCCGCTGGCCCCCACCACTGCCACCACCTCCCCTGCCTTAACCTCCAGATCCAGATCTGTAATCACCTGAAGGTAGCGGCGGCGCAGCCCCCGCTCGTATCGGCTGAACCTAATGTTTAGGCCGGAGACCACCAACATTTCCCTACTCCTGAGCCGTACGCGGATTGAGAAGGGCCTGCAGGTTTTCTCCCAGCCAGTCAAAAGCCTTGACCGACAGCAGCAGCAGCAGTCCAGGCATAACCCCCAGCCACCAGTAGCCGGTGGAGAGGTGGCGCATGGATTCGGCCAGAATAATGCCGATGGCCGGTAGGTGCGGCGAAATACCTACCCCAATGAATGAGAGGGCTGCTTCGTGCAAAATGGCGTGGGGAAACAGCAGAATAAGTCCCACTAGGAGCTGGGGCAAAATGTGAGGCATCATATGGTAGCGGGCAACCCAGAGGGAAGAGCGGCCCAGTCGGTAAGAACTCTGGACATAGTCAGAACTGCTGACCTGTAACACCTCGGCCCGCACCAGGCGCGCTAGGCTGGGCCAGTGGGTGAGGGCAACGGCAACAATGACTCCCCGAACTCCGCCGCCGACAGCAAAAGCTATAAGGATCTGCACCACCAGGTGAGGCAGGCTGAAACATAGGTCAATCATCCAGCAGATCGAGGCATCCACCCAGCCTCCCACCGTGCCACCCACCAAACCCAAAACAGCGGCGATCACCACGCTGACGGCGGCAGCCAGCATGCCTACCCACAGACTAAGGGACATCCCGTGCAAGGATCGGGCCAGCATATCCCGCCCCAGCCAGTCGGTGCCGAAGGGATGGGCCAGGGAAGGAGGCTGATTCCGCTGAGTTAGGTTCGGGCTCAGTCCGGTATCGCCGATAAGCCCAGCGCTGCAGAGGATAGACACCAAAAAAAAAGCACACAGTCCAATTGCCCACAGAGTCTGCCGCCTGCGCTCTCCTTTGACAGAGGACTCTGAGAATTTCATCCCCCCATCGGCATCAGCAGCAGCAACACGAGGCGATGCAAAAGGGATCATCCTATCCTCCCGCCAAGGCGAATGCGTGGATCGACAATCTGGTAGGACAGGTCAGCTAGGGTATTGCCGGCATAGACAAACAAGGCGCTGAAAAACACAATGCCCACCAACAGAGGCACATCACCGCGCAAAGCTGCCTGTACCGTTGCTTGTCCCAGTCCTGGATAAGCAAACACCTGTTCCACTAACACTGAGCCACCAAACAGTTCCCCAAAGGAGGCAAATTGCAGCGTCAGCGCAGGCAGCAAGATATTCCGCAAGCCGTGGTACCACAGGATCCCAGCCAGGCTTTCCCCCTGGGCACGAGCAAACAGCACATAGTTGCTGTGCAACACGTCAATGAGCTTCTGACGAGTGTGCAAGGTGATGTTGGCAACGCCGATGACAGTTAGGGTGAAAGCAGGCAAGAGCAAGTGGTGTAAGCGCTGCCAAAAAGTCACCTCCTCCGCCAACGCGCCAGGTGGCGCGGCGCAACAGATAGGTGTTAGACCCAGCTCTACCGAAAACGCGATCAAGAGTAGCAGCGCCACCCAGAAAGGGGGAGAAGAGGCGAGGGTGTAGGCGTAAAGACGAATACCGCGGTCAACCCAAGCGCCCTGAAACGCTGCGGCCAAAACCCCCAACCCCACTCCCAGGAAACCGGAAAGCAGCCAGGCAATTGCCAGTAAGGGCAGCGATAGCTCAAACCGCTGTTGAATGACCTGCACCACTGGCTGATCGAACACCATTGAGGTGCCCCAGTTGCCTTGAACCATCTGCCCAAGCCAGTTCCCAAAGCGAAGCAGCATGGGCTGATCCAGCCCCCAACGCTGGGCAATCAGGTCTCGTTGGGCTGGGCTGATCTGCAGCATGTCGGCCCCTACATAGGCTTGTACGGGATCAACAGGGGAGAAGCTGAGCAGGGCAAACGTCAGGACTGCCACAGCCGCCAGCAGCAACCCCAGCCGAGTCAGCTTATAAGCCAGAAACAGCAGAACTGACCTCAGTTGCACGTCCATTTCCAACGGGTGATGTTGGCTGTGATTGGCCAACCATGGCCATGAGGCTGTACCTGCGGCTGGCCTATATCCAAGCACTCGTGGACAAAGTAGGTATGATCCAGGTTCACCAACCAAGCCCAGGCTGCATCTCCTTTGGCAGTAAAGCCTTGCTTTCCATCCCACTGGGCTGCCCGCCAGAAGGGGATAGCTTCAGCTTCAGAGGGGGCCTCCATAGCCAGATCCAGCATTCGATCCACAAACGGGTTGGCATAGTAGCCGGCATTGAAAAATCCCCCCTGGGCCGCTTTGCTGTGGTAGAGGTTGTACATCTCAGTTGGGTCATGGCTGCCCCAGCCAAACAGCACCACGTTGCTGTGCATGAGCGGAGTGATGTCATCCCAACTTTTGCCCTCGACATTGACTCGGATGCCCACAGGCCGCAGCATTTCTGCAACAGCTAGGGCCAGGGCTTGGCGAATACTGTCGTTGGCCGGGTAGAGCACGGTGAACTCAGCCCGCAGCCCGTTTTTTTCCACTGCCCCATCCCCATCTTTATCGCTCCAGCCTCCCTCAGCTAGAATCTGACGGGCCAGGTCTGGATTGTTGTCCTCAATCTTGGCGGTCGGCTCTTCCCAGGGCAAACCGCTGACTGGGCCATAGGCAGGGGATCCGTAGCCTTCTAGGACTCCATCCACCAGCGCCTGTCGGTCAATGGCGAAGTTGACCGCCTTGCGAATCGCCAAGTTAGAAGTCACATCGTTGCCGATGGGGTATCCCTTTGGGGTTGTTGCACCGGTTTTAGGGGGAAAGGGGAACATCAGCCCTCGGTTATCCACACTGGGAATGGCGTGAAGCTTCATGCCCTCAACAGTTTGCTTAGCCAAAGACTGAGGCACGCTAACCACGTGTACCTGTCCGGCTCGGGCTGCTGCAAAGGCTGCATCCTCCTCCAGGAAAAGGAAAACCAGCCGCCGAATGCCAGGAGTCTGGCCGTAATATAAGGGATTTGCCTCCACAATCAGTTGTTGCCCCTCATCCCACTGCACCAGTCGGTAGGGGCCAGAGCCAATGGGTTTGCGAGCATAATCAGGCCCGTGGGCATGTTGAGGCACGATACCCAAGGTGATGAGGCGGTTGACAAAAGTACTTTGGGGTTTTTGCAGCCGCAGCTCCACCGTATGAGTGTCGATAGCTACTGCTTCCTTTAGGGCGGTTAGGTCGACCAGACCACCACTCCGAGCTGCTTGGTTAAAGGTGTAAGCCACGTCCGCTGCTGTGACAGGTTTTCCATCGGAGAAGACTGCATCCTTTCGTAGGGTTACCGTCCAGGTTAGGCCATCTTGGCTGACAGTGTAGCCAGTCGCCAGGTCGTTTACAATCTCAAGGTTCTCGTCCCGCCGCAGCAGAGTGCTTTGGAACAAAGGCGAACCGTAACGTCCCCAGCCCAGGGTGGGATCAAATCCTTCTTCGCTTTCCCCTCCAATGGCCAGCACGATTTGATCGCTGGATCCTGCTAGCTTTGGATCGAAAGCTGTCCGCTCAGCATTCTGAGCGCATCCAGCCCACATCTGGCTCAGCAAGAAGAGGCCCACAGACCACACAGTTACTTTTAAGCTTGATGCCATAGAAACCCCGATCTGTCGCTTTTTCAGCAAAAAGGAGCAAACCCCCTTGCCTCCTGGACAAGACTTATGGCAGCTAAGCTATCACTGCCTTATCTTGAGAGCAATGCAGGGGGGGAGGATGCTTAGAGGATTCCGATGACTTCCTGCAAGACCGCTGGGTGAAAGGTGAGGTCTGGTAGCTCCAAAGGCTGCTGGCTTGGTGATGATTGAAGCACTCTACTCCCGTCTCTGAACTCCGTGATACGATGTAGCTCAGCTATCGGTTCTGACGGGGATCAGCCGCCAGAGGAAACGGGGAAAGAGCAGTGAGAATCTGCCGCTGTCCCGCAGCTGTGATCCGGTTTAGGAGAAGTCCTGCAGCAAATCTCTAGAGTCATTCGCTGCCGATCCAGATCTTGTCCCCCAAAACCGTGTCAGTCAGAATGCCCGCCGATGGTTTTTCTAAACTTCACAACATCTGCGAGGTACAGATGGTAACTGTCTTGGCTTTAGCTCGTTTCTGCTTTCGTTATCCTGAGCATTTTCCCGGCGTTGCTCCCACAAGCTTTCGGTACTCCTCAGCAGTAGAAATAAGTCCAAGAACCCAAGCAAGACTCTGAGCCAGTTGGCCGGGAGAGAGTAAATTTTGGGTGCTGTTGCACCAAGATCTATCAAGATCTACAGCCCGCCTACGCCAAGGAAAGAGTGAGATGTCAGGCTTCCTGACTTCAATTGGTAGGCTGGCAAGTAGCCACTGCGATCGCTGGCTGCGTTGAGTATCTTTTTTGCGCAAAAGGCAGTGTTTTGTTGGGGTTCCAGAGGCAAGAGAGGAACAGCCGGTTTCTTCCTTGGCGGGCGGGATCCCAGTTGAGGGCGAATTGAACGCAGGAAAATTAGAAAACTCAGTATTTGGGATGGCACACAACATGACTGCACAAACCATGACATTGGGGTATGCCCGCATGGGCAAGCGCCGCGAGCTCAAAAAAGCTTTGGAAGGCTTTTGGAGTGGTGCCCTAGGGTCAGAGGCTCTGCTGGCTACCTTTTGGGATTTGGAGACTCAAGCCTGGCAGACTCAGCTACAAGCTGGGATTGATCACATTGCGGTAGGGGATCAGACTCTCTACGACCATGTACTGGACTGGGCCACCTGGCTGGGGCTGATCCCCTCTCGGTTCCGAGGTCTGTCGGGTTTAGACCGCTACTTTGCCATGGCGCGGGGGCGGGAGGGCCTGCCGGCTTTGGAAATGACCAAGTGGTTTGACACCAACTACCACTACTTGGTACCCGAAATTGAGCCGGAAGCCGATCCCAGTCCTAACTTTGGGGATTTTTTGGAAAGAGTTCGGCGGGCCCAAGGGATCCTAGGGGAGCGCACCAGCCCCGTTGTCCTCAGTCCAGTGACTTTGCTCTGCCTTAGCCAGCGATCTGGGGATCTGCGGGCGGACTTGGAAAAGCTCCTTCCTCTGTACCGGGATCTCCTCCAGGAGTTAAAACAGCTGGGGATCCCAGAAGTCCAGATTCACGATCCCATTTTGGTTACCAGCCAGGGAAGTGGCCTGCGGGAAGCTGTGGAAATGAGCTACCGCCAGTTGGCAACCGCCGGGATCCCTGTCCACTTGGTCACCTACTTCGATGACCTGGGGGAGACTTACCCCTGGGTGGTGCAACTGCCGGTGGCCGGCATTAGCCTTGACTTTACCCGTGGCCACACCCTGGATCTGGTAAGAACCTATGGCTTTCCGGCTGACCAGATCCTAGGTGCTGGCGTAGTGGACGCTCGGAATGTCTGGAAGGTTCAGCCTGAGACCGTCTTGGCCAGCCTGCGGGAGCTGCAGGGGGTAGCTCCCAACCTACGGGTGCAGCCTTCCGCTTCGTTGCAATTTGTGCCCCACGACGCTGCTCTGGAAGCCCAGTTGCCGGAACCCCTCAGAAATGTCCTCAGCTTTGCCGAACAGAAGCTGGCCGAAGTAGCTCTCCTGGCGCGAGCCCTCAACGGCGAAGACACTGCTGCCCAGCAGGCGGAAATCCAGCAGCAATGGCAGAGCTTTGCGCAGTTTAGCCCCCCCAACCCCCAAGTGCGCCAGGCTTTGGCCAACCTCAAGCTCCAGGACTTCGAGCGATTCCTGCCCTACGAGCAGCGCCTAAGTCGGCAGGTTCAGCTACCACCTTTGCCCACCACCACCATTGGCTCCTTCCCCCAAACTCCAGAGGTGCGGCAGTGGCGAGCTAAGTACAAAAGAGGGGAGGTTTCGCAGGCGGAGTACGAAGCAGCCATTGACGCTGAGATTGCCAAGTGCATCCGCATTCAAGAAGAGATTGGCCTGGATGTGTTGGTGCATGGGGAATTTGAGCGCACCGACATGGTGGAGTACTTTGCCCAGAAGCTGGAAGGCTTTGCCTTCACTGAACACGGCTGGGTGCAGAGTTACGGCAGCCGCTGCGTGCGCCCTCCCATTCTCTACGGCGACGTGGTTCGCCCCCAACCCATGACAGTGCGGGAATTCCAAGTAGCCCAGTCCCACACCCAAAAGCCGGTGAAAGGCATGCTCACGGGGCCAGTGACTATGCTCAACTGGTCCTTTCCCCGTGTTGATATTCCCCGGCGGGAGCAGGCTTTGCAGATTGCCCTGGCCTTGAGAGCCGAAGTGGCAGATCTGGAAGCGGCTGGAGCGGTGATGGTGCAAGTGGATGAGCCGGCACTGCGGGAGGGGCTACCTCTGAAAAAAGAACGCTGGCCAGAATACCTCAGCTGGGCAGTGGATGCCTTTCGCCTAGCTACCGGCGGGGCCAAGCCGGAAACCCAGATTCACACCCACATGTGCTACTCAGAGTTTGGGGACATCATCGAGCACATTGAGCGGCTGGATGCCGACGTGCTTTCCATTGAAAACAGCCGCAGCAACAACAAAACCCTGCTGCAAATTGCCCAGGCTGGGTATCGTCACCAGGTGGGCAACGGCGTTTACGATGTCCACAGCCCTGCGGTGCCGAGCGTTGAGCAAATCCTGCAGCAGCTGCGCACAGGACTGGCCCACTTGCCTGTGGAGCAAACTTGGGTTAATCCCGATTGTGGCCTCAAGACCCGCCGCTGGGAGGAGGTGATCCCCGCACTGAAAAATATGGTGGCTGCCGCTCATCAGCTAGGGGAGGAGCTTCTGGAAACCCAACCTGAGGGTCTGCGCGAGTAAGGCCCACGACCCGCTGATGTAACTGGTCGGGCTGGCTTGACAAGTCGCCGCGGGCGGTGCCGCTGTTGTGCTGATGCGGCTGGCTTAGGGCCTACGGTCTGCTGATGCAACCGGCAAAGCTGCTCTCCGGGATCTCAAAAAGCTTGTGAAGAGCAAAGTAGGGATCCCGGTAGCCCCTCAGCGCAGATCATACAGGCGCCCTCC
>NZ_JANSHS010000134.1:0-9983 GCF_047461695.1 Synechococcus sp. R6-7 | reverse complement strand
GAAGGAGAGCTGGTCAGTAAGCAGAAAGCCCCCCGCGGAAATCACTTCCAAGTTCCTTAAGTTCAGATCCCCATTTTGGCTGCAGTTAAAGGAAATCAGAGAATGGGCAAACCATTTGGCTGCCTCTTGGCGGTTGGCTGTTTTGATGAGGATGGGCAAATCTGCATTCTTTATGGCTTGAACCAGCCGGCAACGCCTGGGATGGCGGGATCCCTGTTGGCCGATAAAGACCACTTGATTTTCTCTATCTTCCACCCAATCGTGGGTAACAGTGCGCATGGAGATAAGAGGCAACCAGGCAAGATTCTCAGCGCCTGCTGCGGCAAACCAGTGCAAATGCTGGAAGTTATAGGCAGTAGCGACGTAATCAAAGCCTTCAGTAGCCCAGTAGGCCAAGAGATGGTTGATGGGAAACTTCCAGTGGTGGGTGTCTCCAGCAAGCAAGAGTGTGGGGCATTTAAACTTCCTTGTATTTAGGGGATTACTCTGGTCAAAGCTGGAAGTCCAAACAATAACTAGGTCAAACTCCTTATTTGTAATTTGCTCAGACTGCTGCACAAAGTCATAGAGGTCATAGTCTCCCTCTGGGCACTCCACCAATTCCTTAGAGAGATTGACAAAGTTTAGTCCAAAGCCCTTGGCTCTCCTCTTGGGGCAAAGACTGACCTGCCGATCTGAAAGCTGCGGGGGCGGGATATAGTCTGGCGGAGTTGGCCAATTGAGGAGAATTCGCGGAGCATTGGCCTTGATGTCTTGCATTTCTCGACTCCCCAAGTTGAGCGGCAGGTTCTTCTAGCTCCTGCAGGCTACTAGGATTGGACACAACAACAAGGGATCTCTGTTGCCCTGGAAAACGATAAGCCGAGCATAGGTTATAAGCGACCCCATGGATCCCTGTCTGCAAGAGCCGAATCCAGTTTACCTGCCTGGATGGCCCCTACCCAAGACGAGCTCTCCTACGACAATGGCATACCCATGGAAAGCTGGCGGCACACGTGCCAGATGGACTTGCTCATCTCCACCACCCATGCCGAGCGAGGTTTTGAGGCTGTACCCAGCGAAGTGGGAGGGTAGGAGGCCACCTGGATTCTGTGGGCCACTGCCGCTGGGGAACTGATGCCTGCCAAGGCTGAACTGGAGCAGCAAAGGGCTGAGCGCCTGGCCTAAAAGTTGTGAGAACTGGGGGTGGATCCGGGTACATTAAGCTAGAGCAGACGTCAGGGATCCCTCCCCATGGATTGCCAAGACCTTGCTCAGGATCTTCTCCTAGAACTGGAGCAAGCTCAGAGTCTCACCCAGCTCTTAGATTGGGCTTTAGCCTGCCTTCCTAGCCAGCAAATCTTCTGCCAGATTGGCTGGGAAGAGTCCGCAGCTGTTTTGCAGGCAATGCTTCGCTATCCTGAAAAGTTAGCAGTGATTCTACGGAATCCCCTACAGAGCTCATCCGAAAAGTCAATCAGCACAGAAGATATCCAAACCCAAATTTCTCAGTTGGGATTAGAAGAACGGGTTCTACTCCTAGAAGGCCCCATTCCTGCCCTTTTGGCAGATCTCGGTCAATGTTTCCCAGAGACCCAGATTGGCGTTTGTTTCTGGACTGAACTCACGGACTACCGTACCTGTCTGCTTCAGTCTTTGCTAATGCGAGATTATTTGGCCGACTCAGCCCTATACTTGGTTAACCATTGCCGCTACGGAGCCATAGCCCAAGCCAACCTAGATTTGATGGGGATAGATCCCAGTTTTCATCTGCAGAAGGTTTTGCCCAATCTAGGCCAAGGGATCCATCTCCTCACTTGGGATCCACAGCACAAAGGGTTAACCGAGCAGGATCTCGCTCACATCGAAGCAATTGGCCCTGGATCACTGCTGGCAGCTAACCCGGTATTCCTGACTTTTACCCAGCCGGATCCCTCAGAACCCAACCGGTTTTACCCCTGTAAATACATCAAGCTGGATAACTTCCTGCCTCAAGAGCTCAACCAAGCCATTCTCCAACATGCCATTACCCACCAAGACAAGTTTATCCCTTCCAAGAGCTACAGCAAGAGCAACACCGAGGCAGAGTCACTAAAATTTCGCCGCTCCCTGAGGCTGGACTTCGCTTACTTTCAGGAGCATGGATCCCTGCTGCGAGAAAAAATTGCGGCTGTTGCTCCCCAGATTTTTGCTGAGCTAGGCATTGAGAACTTTGACATTCAAATCTTTGAGATGGAGATGATTGCCAGCCATGATGGCTGCTTCTTTACCGCCCACACCGATAACTCCTACCCACAAACTGCCTTCCGCCAGGTGAGCTGCGTATATTACTTCCACAAAGAGCCAAAGCCTTATCGAGGAGGTGAGCTGCGCATCTACGATACCCAAAGGCAAAAACCTCATCCACCAATCCTGCACGGGGCATACGATGAGGTAACCCCTACAAATAACAGCATCGTCTTCTTCTCCAGCAGTTGCCTACATGAAATCCTGCCGGTATTTAGCCCTAGCCAAGCCTTTGCCGATAGCCGCTTCACTATCAATACTTGGCTAGGAGCCAAGCAATTCACCTAAAGGCTTGCAGCTCCACCATGGCCAGAGTTTGCATAATTACCACTGTTCGGGATCCAGGCGTGTGCTTGGAGTCGTTCATTCGCTATCACCTTGCCCTTGGAATTGCCCATATTTATATCTTCTTTGACGATCCAGAGGATCCCGCTATTCAGGTGGCACTTCAGTTTTCCGATGTAACGGCTATTCCCAACGATGAAGCTTTGCAAGTCCAACAAGCATTGGGGAATGTTCTCTACCCAAAATATGGCCCTCATGTTGGCTATGAGGTCATGGCTCGTCAGATCCTTAACGTAGAAACGGCTATACAACTTGCCTTGGATCAAAACATGGACTGGATTCTTCGTATTGACGGAGACGAGCTTTTTTATCCTGGCCAGACAACGGCTCCAAATTGGTTTGATCGAGTAAGCGACGACATATTTCAAGTTACGTTTCTAAACCACGAAGCAGCTCCCGAAGCGTTTGAGATCGAAGACTACTTCCGCGAGGTCACTTTATTTAAGAGAAACCCTGCTATTTTGGATCCCGGATTCTATACCCAGTTTCAGAGGATCTCTAGTAAGAGTCAATACTTTTTGGCTTACCAGAATGGAAAGTCAGCAGCTCGGATCTATCCCTCTCTTCTGCCTAACAGCGTACATAGCTTTGATATTCCAGGGGATCATACTCTAGTAACGTCGTCTCCCTCTATTTTGCACTACTTAAACTGCGGCTTTCAAAACTACTATAAAAAGTATGCTCAACTGGGAAACTTTCCTGACTACTGGTGGCGCTCAAAGTCTAATCCTATTCGGGTTCCCTTTCACTTGGCCTCACGGGACGCTTATTGCTCAGGAGATAGAACTTGCATGGCAGCTCTTTATCAAGAGTTCATACTTTACAGCAGTCCTGAAACCAACCAGAACCTCATCGAAAAGGGTATTCTTACTCGCATCCCCTACCCATCACAGTTACTGTCCTCGCTCTAGTTCACTGGTTTAGCCTAGAGCCCTTGCCTACTCTTGAGGGAGACTGGAGCAACTGAAATAAAAAAGCTCCCCACAGGGAGCCACGGAGTACATAAAGTAGAGATAGAAACTAGTCAAAGACGTTGCAGCTCTTACCAACAAAGGTAGCCGCAGTAACCACAGCTGTCTCCTGCGCTCCCAGCCCAATGGTGCATTGAATGTTTGAACCAGACCTGGTGATGTATGGAGCACCGGTGGATGTTGTGTCCCACCTTAGTGCGTGAGGAGCACTGGTCGAACGTGCACTAGGCACTGGTAGCGTGTAGTTGGGAGCCCTCCACGGATCGTTCATGTACTTGTCAGTATGGTCTCCACCGAACTTGATCCTAGCATACGTGTCAGGATAGACGCCGAAGTCGAGTCGGTAGACTTCAGAGGCACGGCCTACTTCAGTGAGAGCCGCTTGAGCTTCGGCTGTACGGGAGCGGCGCACTTGGTTTAAGAACTGCGGGATTGCCACTGCAGACAGCACACCCACAATTACAATCACCACCAACAGCTCAATCAGGGTGAAGCCCTTGGCTTTGGAGAGAATTTGCTGAGCCAGTTTGGCCCGCAACAGAGACTGACGAGACTTTGCGCTCATGAGTACCAGCTCCTTTAGCAAACTAGAGAGTTAACTGTGCAGCTCACCTGCTAGTGCTAACTTACCCCGCTCAAGGGCGACTCATAACAGCCTGCTCCCTGGCGCAATTGCGGATTTTTGCCAGATGAGCCTGACACAGGTCAGTGGTTTAGCTGAGCTGGCCTCAGCGTGGCAGACTAGGACTAGCGCTCTCTCTTCAGCCCATGAACCCTACCCCACAAGCTCGGATTTTGGAAGCCAAGCAACTGTTTCAGCAGTCTCCCGATGCCTTTGCGGAGTGGTTGGTTGCTTTTTACCGAGAGCAAGACGCAAAGGATTGGCGGGAGTTCCTGTGGGGTTTCTTTGACCTCTCCTCAGCCAATGATTTGGCTTCCCCCTCTGAGCCAGAGGCAATTACCTTGTCAGCGCTGGAGCAGGCCTTGGCTGCTGGCCAGCTGAGCCTTGCTTACCAGCTCTACACGCCTCTGGTGAGAACAGGGATCCTGTCCCAGGAGAAAGTCTTGGATTTGTTGCTATCCCTCGCAAGTCGTCTGGAAAACAGCCCCGCGCAGGAGCCGCAGCAGCGTCTCCAGGTTTGTCTGAAGCTGCGGGAGATGGCCTTTGAGCTGGATCCAAGCCGGCGGGACAACACCCAAGTTTTGCTGATGCGGGCCCTGCAAGCTGAGGACGAGCTGGCAGTAGGCTTTTATGGGCAAGCCTTGCTGGATGGCCTAGGCGGCGAGGGCAGCCTGGACATTACTCAGGAGCCGCTCCTCACTGAATTGCTCGCGCGGCTATGGGATGACGGCTACCTGGATTTGTTTTTTGAGGTGGCCACAGCTTTACAAGCTCGTCTTTTGGAGGACCAGAAATCCGGATTTGCTGCTTTGCTGGCCCAGCTGGCTCATGCTGTGGATCCCGAGCAGGCGAAGCGCTATGAAGGTTTGTGGACGATAGAGGACTTAATCGGTGACTTTTTTCAGAGGGCAGCCCGCGCCTTCTTCCAGAACTCTACCAGTGATGGCTATTCCATTTTAGGAGAAGCTCTCATCACGGCGGCCGAGAGCTCACAGGTGCAAGAGAACTTTACTCTTCGTCTATCCCTTCTATCAGAATCGCTGGAAAAGTTGATCCATGCTGCCCAGCCAGAACGGATAAACCTTGTTATCCAGAAAATTATAGACTTAATTTTATCGAGGGAAGCCGACTTAGGATCACTAAGAATTAACGATGAAAATCTACTCGAGAGTCTAACGATTGCTAAAGCCATTCTGTTTCGAGTTTGCTTTTGCTGGAGCTATCTAACTGATGATCGTTCTCTGATTCGTCGTTACCAGCAGATTGGTGGTAGAATCTTTAACGATTGCCTAAGCTTAATGGCTTCTCAGCGAGACTTCCTCTGGTCAGAGTATTGGCAGAGAAACCAGCAAGATTACTGCAGATCCGGTAGAGCTGAGCGCAAGTTGCGAGTGGGCTTTTTGAGTAGCTGCTTTCATCGGCACTCGGTTGGCTTTCTCAGCGAGGCTACCCTAAGAAATCTATCTCGCAGTTTGGTGGATGTTGCCTATTACTACTACCAAGGGTGGAAAAGCGAAGAGATAGTCGGCCGTGACAATATGTATCAAAGATTTCGCTCTCAAGAAAATCTCTATTTCTGCTTTTTTCCTGAGGAAACTAAATCGCCTCAGGTAGCTGCTCAAGCACGCGAGGATCGCATCGATATTATGATATTTATGGACTCTATTACCTGCCACGATGCGAATATTGTAGCAGCTTTGCGAGCTGCCCCCATCCAAATTGGTTGGCTGGGTGGAGATGCTGTCGGTTTGCCAGAATTTGATTACTTTTTCGCCGATCCCTATGTCCTTCCTGAAGATGCACAGGCCGATTACCATGAAAAAATTATCCGCTTGCCTAGCTACTGTGCTGTTGAGTATCTGGACATTACTCCTGCAGATGAGGTGAATTTCAAAAACAAGCTGAGAATAGGCCCGCAAGATATTGTTTTCCTAACTGCGGCCAGTGCTTACAAGCGTACCCCCGAATGTATTGATGCCCATCTGCAAATCCTGAAAGCTGTTCCCAAGGGGATCTTGATCGTCAAAGGCTCGGGGGAAATTGCCACGGTTATCAGGCGCTATCAGGAAAGAGCCAAAGAATTAGATGTTTTGGATCGCGTCCGATTTCTAGCCAAAACCAGTACTGTAGAAGAGCATCGCGGCCAACTGGCTTTGGTGGATCTGGTCTTAGATACCTTTCCCTACACAGGCGCAACCCACACTATGGAAGCTCTCTACATGGGTGTGCCAGTTCTTACCTTAGTAGGTCGCCATTACTACGGCCGAATGAGCTACAGTCTGCTAAAAAATATCGGTCTTGAAGATTGTATCACTTGGTCAGTAGAAGAGTTTATCCAACGTGGGATCCAACTGGGCAATGATCCAAAGTGGATTAACCAGATCAAGAGGAATATCAGGGATTCCCGTCGTTGGTCAGTAATTTGGGATCCAAGAGAACATGCTCGCAGCATGGAAGCTGCCTTCTTCCATATTCTAGAAGGTAAATCCCACGAAACTTATACGTTTCACCCCAACGACTTGTACTCAACTCCAGATGAATGGAACCAAGCTGGGATCCAGCTCATTCGATCCCTAAGTGCTGATGCTTCGGTTTCAACGCACCAATCCGCTTGGGAAGAAGCGCTGTCTTTGTGGCGAAGGGGCTTGGCAAGGGATCCCCGCCATGTTCCCTGCTGGCTAAATCGAATACATGCTCTACTGGTACTGGGCGATCGTCCTCGCGCCTTTGAAGATGCCTACGCTCTACTAGAATTTCTGTGCACAGAAGCGGCAGGTTTACGTCCTTCCAAAGCGATAGATCTCCCCATCTGGGTTGAAAGCGAAGTTTCTGCCCGCCCAAATGCTTACACGAAACACAGTTACCTCTATTATTTAGCCAGATGGATAGCTACTCATATTGGGGTCGTATACAGCCCAGAAGCCATGCGATTTTGGAACCTAACTTATTCGATAGATCCAGATGATGAACAAGCAGCTCTGGCGGTAGCGATTGAGCTTCTCTCGCAGAAAAAGATAGAAGGGCTAATACCAATTAACCATATACTTAGCCTTGATCCAACTCATCGCCAAGCATGCCTGGTCAAGGAAATTGCACTGTGGGAGGTTGTGTCTCAAGTGCAAACAGCCTCTTTCCCTGCGCAGCCCGATCTCTATTTTGACTATGAAAATTGCAGACTCTCCCTCGAGCCTTCGTTCTCGAGTGTTGTCACGCGCGTTCTACTTACTCAAGGAGAATGGTTTGAGAGCGAGATTAGCTTCTGCAAGCACTTTTTAAGACCAGGGATGAACGTAATCGATGTAGGGGCAAATGTTGGGGTATACACTTTCCTTGCTGCGCATCGAGTAGGTCCTACAGGAAGCGTGATTGCAGTTGAACCTACAGCTTCCTGTGTTCGGTGTATGCAAAAAACAATAAGTGCTAGCTCCTTAGAAGATGTTGTCTTCCTTATCGAAGCTGCCGCTGGGGATCATGAAGGCACTATTCAGCTAAGGGAAGAAAGAGCTAGTGTCTTCAATTCTGTCGATGATCCGAAGCAGATGTCAGAACGGGAACCAAACGATGATGGAAAAATTGTGAACCTTGTTACCTTGGACTCCGTCTGGCGCTCGAAAGGTGAACCCCAGATTGATCTCATCAAGATCGATGCAGAAAGTGCAGAAGATCGAGTGATTTCAGGCGGTAAAGAGTTGCTTAGCGCCAGCCACCCTGTCATCATTTTTGAGAACAAGCGTAGCCCCATTGGAACTGCTACAGCTAAAGTACTGGAACTTTTGGGGTACGAGTTTTATACATACAACCGTTTTCTGAATAAGCTAACCAGAGTAAAGCCTCAGCAATACCCCATTGCTGCCTCAAACACTATTGCAATCCATCCCTCAGATCTAGGAAAAGTTGCAGATATGATGTCGGTTTAGATCTGAGCCTGAGTTTCGCTCTTTCGCATACCATGCACAAGAAACTTAGCTGTGCGGAGTGGCTCCCGTCCTATAGGTTATTTCACCTTTCTGGTAAACAAGGCTTGCAGTAGGGATGGGCAATCGTAAGTAGACAGCTCATGCCGAGAACTCAAACTGACGCTGACCCTGTAGGCGCGGCGAGCAAGCCAATTTGAGCAAATTCAACTAACCGGAAGAGCGCAGCAACTGCATCAACTGCTGAGGCGTCATCTGCTCGTAGGGCTCAAAGGGCTGGTGGATCCAAGGGTTATCCGGCAAATAGTCCACATAGTAGTCGGGTTGATAGACGGAGGCGGCCTTGTACCACAGTACGCCGGTGCGGATCTCCTCGATGTAGAAGCCGTAGTGGTGCTTGAGCCAGTGGACAGAGCGCTTTAGGGTCATGCCAGAGTCTGCCAGATCGTCCACCAACAGCACGTGGCTGCCCAGGTTGGCGGTGGTCATGGCTAGATCCCGCGAGAAGGTCAGTTGCCCCCGCTGGCGGTTACCGGGCCCAGAGTAGGAAGAGGCTGAGAGAATAGCCAGGGGCAGGTCGAAAAGACGGGCCAAGGTATCGCCGATGCGCAGCCCCCCCTTGGCAATACAGACGATTTGGTTGAATTCCCACCCGCTTTCGTAGACTTTGACGGCCAACTCCTCGATTTTGCGGTGGTAGTCGGCCCAGGTGATGGAAATTTCGTGCAAGGGATCCCCCTCTACCCATCTAGAGTGCTCAGTTTAATAATGACGCTTCTCCCCTCGACTAGGGACTAGCTTTCTTTCAGAGGGATCACCTTCACCCAATGGGCATAGACGGGATCCCGATTTTCGGTAATTGCCGTCAGCTTCTGCCGCAACTGCTCGGTGATGGGGCGGGAGGGGGGCAGGACATACTGCTCGATCTGGCGAATGGGGGTGATCTTGGCAGCAGTGCCGGTTAAAAAGGCCTCGTCAGCAATCAATAGCTCCGATTTGTCAACGGGCCGTTCTTGGGTAGGGATCCCCAGATCACGGGCCAGGGTGAGGACACTGTCGCGGGTGATCCCTTCCAAGATATCTTGGTCGAAGCTGGGGGTAATCAGCACGCCGTTGCGCACGATGAAGATGTTCATGCCCGAGGCTTCGCTCAC
Organism: Synechococcus sp. R6-7; assembly: GCF_047461695.1. Taxonomy (NCBI): domain Bacteria; kingdom Bacillati; phylum Cyanobacteriota; class Cyanophyceae; order Synechococcales; family Synechococcaceae; genus Synechococcus; species Synechococcus sp. R6-7. The sequence continues at coordinate 712 of NZ_JANSHS010000134.1, read as the reverse complement.
TTTGCCCTGGGAGTTCATCAAAATGGCCTCGTCATAGCCAGCCTGCGCCGCCTCGGTTTTGGCCAAAGAGGAAGTGATGTAGGCGCCGGTGATCTTGCCCCGCAATGGTAGGCTGCGATCCTCTTGCCGGGCCCAAGAGCTGATGCGGCAACTGACTCCCTCTGGCGAGAGGTAGTCCCCCAGTTCCAAGCCGTACACGAAAAAGTCTTTCTCAATGTTGTGCAGCCGCGGCGAGATGCCTAGGTCGGAGGTGTACACCAAGGGGCGGATGTAGAAAGACGTGGAGGGACGGTTTTTTCGGATCAGCTCGACGATCACCTGCTCAATCCGTTCAGCAGGGAGATCAAAACAGAGCAGGCGGGCGCTTTGACTCAGTCGTCGGCAATGGCGATCCAGACGGAACACCAGAACTTGATCCGGGTTTTGCGGATCAGGGATCCCGCGTAGGCCGCCGAACGCCGCTGTCCCGTAGTGCAGAGCATGGGTGGCAATGGAGATCTTCGCCTCAGCAAAGGGGACAATCTGGCCCTGAAAGTAGGCGTAGGGCAGAAAATCTGGCATGGTCGGCACCCACCGGGGTAGGAATGAGAGGTAGGAATATTATCACCGATTCGTGCAGTGCCGGGAGCTCCAACGTCAGCATGACTTCCCTGCCTGTAGTAGCAGCACGCGGGATAGGCGTAGAGCATGCCTCTAACCCCCAAAACCCTGA
>NZ_JANSHS010000133.1:0-10307 GCF_047461695.1 Synechococcus sp. R6-7 | reverse complement strand
AGCTTATTATTGACTAGAGTCATGCTCTGCCGGGATCCCTTCTTCGTCGAGTATTTTATCTGCTTGGATCCCACTAGGGCTGAGCTGGGTCGGCTGGCCCCCAAATGCGAATTGAGCCATCGGCGCCACCACTGAGAAGGGTCTGCCCATATCGCTGCGCGACGCTTCCGCGACCGGGGCCAAACAGCAAGACGCTCACCATCCAAGTCTGGCCGCCCAGGGTGCGCAACTGTTCTCCGCTGCGCAGATCCCAGAGCTTGATCTGGTGAGCGCGGTAATCGGTGCCGCTGGCGAGCAAGCGGCCATCAGGGCTGAGGGCAAGGGCGGCCAAGCCGGACAAAGTCTGGGGCAAGGTGCGCTCCAAGGATCCCGTGCCCAAGTTCCAGACCAAGATGCCACCGGTACTGCCAGCGAGCAAATAGCGGCCATCTGGGCTCAGAAGCACCTGCTCGATGGGGTAGTCGGCCTTTAGGGTTTCCAGCAAGGCCCCGCTGCCAGGATCCCAAAGGTGAACGGTGGGATCTCCATTGGCGGCCACCAAGATCCAAGGGGAGGTCCCTTCAGATTGGTGGGAAGTATTCATACGGGTAGGTCTTGGGCCAAGGGCCACTGCTGTAATGCCAGCCCTCTGAGGGGTCTCCTGGGCGGCAGCAGTGGGAGGCGCCAGGGTGCGGATCAACTGGCCGTTGTCGGCCTGCCAAAGGCGGATGGTGCGGTCGGCGCTGCCACTGGCAATCCAACGACCATCGGGGCTAATGGCGACACTGTTGATCAACCCGGTGTGCCCTTGCAACTGCAGCCGCGCCAGCACATCCCCAGGCGAGAGAGCCGGATCCCCCAGGGTCGCCAGATCCCAGACCCGTACCGTCTTGTCTGCCCCCCCACTCACCAAAAAGGTACCATCTGGGCTGATGGCCAGTGCCTCAACGGATCCCTCGTGGCCTGCCCAGCCCTGGAGCAGTTGGCCAGCCTGGGGATCCCAAAGCCGGATCACGCCGTCGTCTCCCCCGGCAGCAAGGAGATTTCCATCCGGGCTGATGGCCAGAGCAGTGACGGCGACAGGGCCTTCCAGCGTAGCCTTGAGCTGCAAAGACTTGGCCCAGTCTGCCGGGTCGTTATCGCTACGCGACGCTTCCGCGACCGTGACGGCGGTGGGGACGGAGGCATGAGAACCGTTCTCGCGAGTAGGACGGAGTCCCAGGCCGTTGCGCTTTGCCGGGCCAGAGGATCCCGTTCTCGTGAGGGGGACAGAATCCTTGGGCTCCCCCCGCAGGCCAAGGTTCGCCCTCATCTGCCATACCCCTGCCACCGTCAACGCCAGCAAAGCCGCCAAGCTGCCTCCTGCCCAAACCGGTGGGATCCGGGGACGCGCCCGCAGCGATACCGGAGAACGCGGTGGGGTGGTTGGCTCCTGTAAGGGCTCGGCGGCGACAGGGCTGGGCTGGGACAGGAGTTCGGCGGCAGGGGGGCTCTCGGCGGGGGGCAAAGCCTGCAAAGCGGCCAGAGCTGCTGTTGCTGAAGGAAAGCACTGTTGTGGGTTGCAGCTCACCAAACGATCCAGAAAAGCAGCAAAAGGAGCGCTAGTAGAGGCCAGATCGTGCCAGCGCAACTCCCCCGTCAACGGGTCGCGAAACAGCTTCTGGGGCGGGATCCCGCAGAGGGCCTGCAGGGCAATCAGCCCAAGGGCATAGAGGTCGCTGCAATGCCTGGGGCCATAGGGGTTCCCGAAGCCAGAGCCGGAAAAAGCCAGACCCTGTTCCTCACCCCCCCACTTCAACAACACCCATCGGCCATCCGCCTGACGGTAGATCAAGCGAGAGGGCTGCAGGTTGCAGCAGCTCACCCCTTCCCCATTCAGGAAGGCCAAGGTTTGCAGCACATCCTGCAACAAGGCTCGTACCTCAGCCTCTGTCCAGTCGTGCCCCCAATGGCAGTGCATTTGGCGGGACGGAGTCGTTAGCTGGCCCCTCTCGGTTGCGTTACCTAGCAATAGAGCTTGTTCCAGGGTGGGCCCTTCAACCCATTCTTCCACCCAATAAAACTCCCCCTCTTGCTCAAAGCAGGCCAACAGGCGGGGGATACCCTCGTGGGATCCCAAGTGTTCCCGCAGGGCCGCTTCTTGTTGAAAGAGATGCCGCAGCGAGGCGGAGTCCTCACCCCGTTCGCGGTGCAGAGCACTTTGGCCGGGCTGCCAGCGCCTGATCACCACCCGAAGCCGCTCAGGGTGATGGCTATCCTGTGCCAAGTAGGTTTGTCCGCTGGATCCCAGTGCTTCTAAGATCCGATAGCGGCCACCCAGGGTCTGCCCTACCATGGGGAAAGTACGAACCTTTGCTTTCCGACCCATCATGCCATAGCGACGCCAGACTCAGGCCAACCGTTCGCGGTGCGGAGCACTTTGGGCCGCTTTCGGTCAACTTTCTCCCTGGAGCAGGCTGAGTTGCTCAGCGACCTGGGGGATGTTGTTGCAAAACCTGCTTCAAATATCGCCCTGTATGGGATCCGGGGTGCTCAGCCACCTGTTCTGGAGTGCCAACGGCGATGATCTGGCCGCCGCGGTCGCCGCCCTCTGGCCCCAAGTCAATAATCCAATCAGCACAGCGGAGAATGTCCAGGTTATGCTCGATCACCAGCACGGTGTTGCCTGTATCCACCAGCCGTTGCAGGACGTTCAAGAGTTTGTGGACATCGTAAAAGGACAAGCCGGTGGAGGGCTCATCCAGCAGATAGAGGGTTTTGCCGGTGGAGCGGCGGGCCAGTTCTGCGGCCAGCTTGACCCGTTGCGCTTCCCCACCGGAGAGGGTAGGAGCTGACTGGCCCAGCTTGATGTAATCGAGGCCCACATCGGCCAAGGTCTGCAGGATCTTGGCGGCAGGAGGCAGAGCCGAGAAAAAATCCAGCGCCTCCCCCACCGTCATATCCAGGACTTCGGCGATGTTCTTGCCCTTGTACCTGACCTGCAGGGTTTCGCGGCTGTAACGGCTGCCCCCGCAGACTTCGCAGGTGACGTACACATCGGGCAGGAAGTTCATTTCAATCACGTTCACCCCCTGCCCTTTGCAGGCTTCACAGCGCCCCCCCTTGACATTGAAGGAAAAGTGGCCGGATGGGTAGCCTCTGGCCTTGGCATCCAAGGTTTGGGCAAAGGTTTGGCGGATGGGATCAAACAAACCCGTGTAGGTGGCAGGGTTGGAGCGGGGGGTACGGCCAATGGGAGATTGGTCGATGACGATCACCTTGTCGATGTGTTCGATGCCCTCAAGTTCTCCCATCTCCGCGGGTTGGGGCACCTTGTGTCCAAGATGGTGCTGCAGGGCAGGGTAGAGCAATTCGTTGACCAAGGTGGATTTGCCGGAGCCGGAGACGCCTGTAACACAGACCAACTTGCCCAGGGGGATCTCCACATCGATGTGCTTGAGGTTGTTTTTGTGGGCATTGGTGAGCTTGAGGGCAACCGCTTTCCCAGCCCGCCGCTGCCCAGGGGTAGGGATCCGCAGCCGCCCCGAAAGATAAGCTCCGGTGATGGAGCGCTCGCAGGCCATGATGTCCGCCAGGGATCCCTGGGCCACCACTTCCCCCCCGTGGATGCCGGCCCCAGGGCCGATATCGACGATGTGGTCGGCGGCACGGATGGTTTCTTCGTCGTGTTCCACCACGATCAGGGTGTTGCCCAGATCTCGCAGGCGAAACAGGGTTTGCAACAGGCGCTCGTTGTCCCGCTGGTGGAGGCCAATCGAGGGTTCGTCCAACACGTAGAGCACCCCCGTCAAGCCGGAGCCCATCTGGCTGGCCAGCCGGATCCGCTGCGCTTCGCCCCCGGAGAGGGTCATGGCCGGGCGGGCCAGCGTTAGGTAGTCCAGGCCCACATCCACCAAAAACTGCAGCCGGGTTTTGATCTCCCGCAGCACCAGCTCGCCGATCTGCACTTGTCGCGGGGTAAGTTTCAACTGCTCCAGGCGGTGCAGGCAGTCGCGGATGGAGATCTCGGTGAGATCGGTAATGCGGTAGCCGCCGATGCGCACGGCCAGAGCTTCCGGCTTGAGACGGGATCCCCCACAGGCGGAACAGGGACGGTAGGTGAGGTAGGCTTCCAGCTTTTGCCGATAGATTTCGGAAGTGGTTTCCTGGTAGTGCCGCTGCAATTGGGGAATCACCCCCTCATAGCGGCGATAGTACCCCCGGCCTCGGTACTGAGATTCTACCTCGGCGATGTAGACCTCCTGGTCGGCGCCGTAGAGGATGATCTGCTGTTGCTGGGGGGTGAGATCACACCAGCGGCTGCTGAGGTCAAAGCCAAAAGCCTTGGCGGCTCCCGCCAACAAAGCCAGATAGTAGGGGTTCTCCCGCTCTGCCCAAGGGGCGATGGCCGCGTACAAGGGGAGCTTGGGATCGGGCACGATCCGCTCGGGGTCGAAGATGGGCTCAAAACCCAGCCCGTGGCAGACAGGACAGGCCCCAATCGGCGAGTTGAAGGAAAACAGGCGCGGCGACAGCTCGCCCATCACCGAACCGTGCTCCGGGCAGGCAAATTGCTCAGAAAAAATCAGCTCCGTTGGCTTGCTGTTCAGGTATTGCCCCGCCGACTCGGCCACCTTTTGCAGCAGCTGTTCTCGCTCCTCTTCCCGCGGCAGCAGCTCCACCACCGCAATTCCTCCCGACTGGCGCAGGCAGGTTGCCAGAGAATCGGCCAGTCGCTCCGCTATGTCGGGGCTCTTGACCAGCCGATCCACCACAACCTCAAGGGTGTGGGTTTTGTTTTTGGCTAACTCGATCTCCTCGCTCAGATCCCGCACCTGGCCATCGACACGCACCCGCACAAACCCCTGGTGTCGCAGGCTTTGTAACAAGTTGGCGTGGGTGCCCTTTTTTCCTTTCACCACCGGCGAGAGCAACTGAAACCGCGTCCGATCCGGCAGGGCCAGGATCTGATCCACAATTTGATCCACCGTCTGGGGGGCGATCACCCGGTTGCAATGGGGGCAGTGAGGGATCCCAGCTCTTCCGTACAGAAGCCGCAGGTAGTCGTAGATTTCGGTAACGGTGCCGACGGTGGAACGGGGGTTGTGGCTGGTGGACTTTTGATCGATGGAGATGGCCGGACTCAGCCCTTCGATGCGATCCACATCCGGCTTGTCCAGTTGCCCCAAAAACTGCCGCGCATAGGCACTGAGGGATTCCACATAGCGCCGCTGTCCCTCGGCAAAGATGGTGTCGAAAGCCAAGGAGGACTTGCCCGATCCGGAGACGCCGGTGAACACCACCAGGCGATCGCGCGGGATCCGCAGGTTGACATTTTTGAGGTTGTGCTGCCGCGCCCCCACCACATGAATTTCGTTTTGGCTGGACATCTCACCACCTTTTCGCGCAGCGTGTCACAGGTATCCCGTCGAGACCGGCGAGTAACAAAATCTTAACGATTCTTAGCTAACGATTCTAATGCTCTTCGCTTTGTCCAAAAGGGGATCCCAGCCGACCAGGGGACGACAAATCGGTAGCAAAAAAGACTTGGCTATGCTGGAAAGGATTGAATCCCAAGGGCCATGACCTGGACACTGCCATCCGTTCAAAAGGTGTTTGTTTACCTGTTGGTGGGGATCGCCTTCACGGCCCTTTGTCTGGGGGATCAGGCTCTGTCGCCACCGGTCATTGCCGTTTGCTTGGCCGCAGGGGCCTGCAGTTGGTTTTGGGAGCCGCCAAGGATTGCTTTTGCCCGCTATGCCCCCCTGTGGATGCCCCTGACGGTGGCGGTGTTGCTTAGCCTGCTGGCTTTGGTTATCTTTGGGATCCTTGCCTTTTCCGATGGGGCCATTGGCTTGGTGCTTTACCTAACGGGGGCCAAGCTGTTTCAGCGGGAACGGGCAGCCGATCACATCCAGTTGGCGGTGCTGTCTCTGCTGCTGATGGCCATTGCCACCCTGTTCAACGAAGACATCAGCTTTGGGCTGCTGTTTTTGCTGTACGTGGGGGTAGGGCTAATCAACCTCACCCTTTACCACCTGCGCCTGCAAGCAGAGCAGCACCCGCAGGCAGCCAGCCAAACCCGTGGCATCAACCTCAACTTTTTGGGCTTTCTCGGATCCCTGGCTTTGCTGGCGGTGATCCTGTCCGTGGCTTTGTTTTTCTTGTTCCCGCGGGTCAGTTTAGGAATCCTGGGTCGCCAGGCCCGCTCCCCGGTGATGACCACCGGCTTTGCCGAAGAAGTGAGCCTGGGAGAATTCGGCACCCTCAAAACCGATAACACCGTTGTCATGCGGGTGGAGTTTCCTGGAGGGGTGCCACCCCAGGTGGATGCCCTCTACTGGCGCGGGATCAGCTTCGATCGCTACGATGGACGGGCCTGGTCGCGAACGCTAGACCGCTTCATCCCCATTTTCCCCAACGCAGCAGGGGTATTTGATCTCTCTGCCTCCAGCTTGATCCCCACTGCTCCCGACCTGCTGCTTCTCCCCTTGGAGCAGCTTATCTATCTGGAGCCGCTGGTCACCAACACCGTTTTTGGGGTGGCCCCGCTGGTGGAGATGGAATGGCTGGAGCGGGGCGGAGCAGCGACGGTGCAACAAGCTTGGCAACGGCAGAATCGCCGCCTCATCCTGAGCGAGACCGGAGATGTTGGCCATTCTCTGCCTCGGCAGGTGCCCCATCTTTACCGCGCCCGGAGCCGGATCTCAAGGGAGTTAAGCCCGCGCTTGCGCCGGCTAGGCCACGCGGAGCTGTTCAGTGCTCTCGACCCAGTCCAACAGGCAGCCTATCTGCAGTTGCCAGCAGACCTGGATCCGCGCATTCCCGCCTTGGCTGAAGACGTTACCGCTGGGATCCCCGATGTCTTTGGCAAGATGACCGCCTTGCAGAATTACCTGCTGGAGAACTACGCCTATACCACCGATCTGCCGGATCCCGGCCCTGAACCGCCTTTGGAAGCCTTTCTGTTCACCCATCGGCGGGGCCACTGCGAATATTTCGCCACAGCCCTGACGATACTGGCCCGCAGCATTGGCATCCCGGCCCGGATGGTGAATGGCTTTTTGGGCGGGCGCTGGGTGGCGCAGGAAAATTATCTGGCAGTGCGCAATGCCGACGCTCATTCCTGGACGGAGATCCCCTTTGGCTCCTACGGGTGGATCATTTTCGATGCCACACCGGCAGAGGCCAATGTCAGCCGGCGGGAAACCTGGTGGGATCCCCTTCAAGATTTCTACGACAGCTTGCGCTTCCGCTGGTTTAAGTACGTCATCCAGTACGACCTATCCACCCAGCGGCAGATCTGGCGGCAGATCCAGGAGCTGGCCAGCGCTGTAGCCGCCTCTCCGGATCGAGAGGATGTCGGTGCTGGCTTCCGTCGCAGCCTGGTTGCCTTGGGGCAAACGTTGCAGCAGAATGGCCTGCCGGTGTTGGGGGTGGTTTTGATCACCGGATCCATGGCCTATTGGGGTCGCCGCCGCCGCTATCGGGCTTTGCGCTGGCAGGATGGGGGGTGGATTCTGTTGGCCACTGCCGGCAATGGGGTTTTGCTGGGATCCCTGTGGCAGCCTCCGCCCCCCTGGCCCACCTGGATGGTAGGGATCCTGCTGCCAGGGCTGACCTTTGCTCTGGTGCGCTGGAGTCCGGCGGCTCTACCCAAGTCGCAGCAGCGCCGCCAGCTTATCTCAAGGCTTTATCTGCAACTGCGGGATCTGGCGACGGCGGTGGGGATCCCAGCCCACCTAGGCCCTGAGGCCTGCCTGGAACACTTGCGCCACTCCGACTTACCACAAGCCCAGGTGGCCATCCAGTTCTTGGAGCGCTACCTGGAGGTGCGCTTCGGTGGGATCCCGTTGGAGGTGGGGGAACTGCAGCGCTGGCAGCAGCAACTCAGACAGCTTAGGCAAGCATGGCAGCCACTGGCCAAAAACCCCGCCATCACCTCCAGAAGAGCCACTTGACCAGAGGGACGGCTGCGCCTTAGAACAGGTACCCCAAAAGCCCTGCAAGAAGCCTTGACAGTTATGAGACAGTTAAGAGATAGTTAACGTTAGTTATAGACCCCGTAAGCTGCACTGTCAGACGGGGAAGTCGCTCAGTGGCGCACTCGCTTCAGGCACGTTTCGCGCTGCTGCATTGCCATGCCCTTGCAAACTCATCTGAAGCTGTGTTATGTTTTTTAACGTTCAGCTTCGAACGAGCAAGGGCGTGTTAGCTATGCGTAGCTATTCTTTGAGGGCGGCTTTGGCTGCAACTTTGTGTCTGCTGTCCTCGTCAGTTTTTTCCTCTAGTGTGGCTCAAGCGGCGCCTAAGCCAACCGGCAACGGTGCAATCTTCTTTCACCCAGATGGAACCTCAGCTTCCCACTGGGACATCACACGCATTCTCTACTACGGCCCCGATGGCTTTCTGAACTGGGATCGTCTTCCCGTGATTACCACCTATCGCGGGCACCTTCTTGACCAGCTTGGAGGAACTTCCAACGCCGGAGCGGTGATCCATGCCACGGGAACCCGTGCCCACGCCAAGAGCTTTGGGTTGGATCCGGACGGCAAAGAGTACCCCTCTGCCAACGGTACCCTGAACACGATCATGGAAGATGCCGTGGCGGCAGGCTTGGGTACGGCTCTGGTGCAAACGGGATCCATCATTGAGCCGGGGACGGCTGCCTTCGTTGCCAAAGCTGCCAAGCGCAGCGACTATGAGGAGATTGCCCTGCAGGTGGTGGAGTCAGGGGTAGACATCATCCTCGGCGCTGGCGAGGAATGGCTGCTGCCGGAAGGTGTCCAGGGCCGCTTTGGCCAAGGGAAGCGCAAGGATGGCCGCAACCTGATTGAGGAGGCCAAGAAAAAGGGGTACGCCGTTGTCTACACCCGCGACGAGCTGCTCAAGCTGCCGGCTGATGTTTCCAAAGTTTTGGGGGTGTTCAACGTCGAGGACACCTTCTACGACAAGCCAGAGGAAGAGCTGCGCGCCCAAAACCTGCCCAACTACATTGCCAGCGCCCCCACCATTGCCGAGATGACCGAATTTGCCCTGGCGCGGATCTCCCGCAATCCCAAGGGCTTCTTCGCCGTCATCGAAGAAGAGGGCACCGACAACATGTGCAATAACCTCAATGCCTCTGGCTGCCTGGAGGCCATGAAGCGGGCCGACGATGCCATCGGGGTGATTCTCAACTTTATCGAGAAGAATCCCAAGACCTTCATGATCACCACCAGCGACAGCAATGCCGGTGGCATGCAGTTGGTGGATGTCGAGTCCGCCGAGGAGCCGCTGCCCCCTACTGACCCCGAAGGCAGTGGTGCCCCCATTGACGGGGTTGACGGCACCGGTAGCAAGCCGTTCATTTCCGCTCCCGACAAAAATGGCAAGCGCTTTCCCTTTGCCGTGGCTTGGGCTACCGGAGATGACGTCGGCAGTGGAGTCATCGCTCGCGCTGCGGGCTTGAACGCCCAAGAGTTGGTGCCGACCACCGGGATCCTGAACACGGACATTTATCGGATTCTCTACTTCGTGCTCTTCGGGGAGCGCATCCCCAGCGAGCTGAAGCCCTAGTGTCTGCTGTGGTCACCTGCCTTGGGCGGGTGTTTGCCCCACAAGCTCTGTCCGTCACGGGGGATCCATCCAGTGGATCCCCTTTTTTTATGAGAACCACATAACGGCGAAGGGGCTAGCTCAGCAAAGCAGATAGACGTAGTTCATTTTGCGTTAGAACTGTACTACAGTGGGCTATCATGGAGCCGAGACTGTCCTTTGGGTTTGAGTTTGTTCCACCAACGCGAACTGCGATCTTCAACCATGCCCACTCCCGCTGACTCCTCTCCATCCCCCCTTCTCCAAAGCGACGAGGTTCTCAAGCCTGAGGACTCTGTTCCGCTGAGGGGGACGGTATTGGCGGCCCGTGAGCCTTTTTTGGGGCTGTTGCGGGATCTGGCGCGGGCCTACCAAGCTTTTGAAAATTACGCCGGGGTTCACATTCGGCAAATGGGGCTGACGGCCCCCCAATTCGATGTGTTGGTTACCCTTGGCAATACCCCTGGGATGACCATGAATGTCTTGGCCCAAAAAACGCTGGTGACCAAAGGGACACTGACCGGCATTGTGGATCGCCTGGAACAAAAAGGGCTGGTGCGCCGGGAAGTGCCCCCGGAAAACCGACGCTGCTTTAAGGTCGTGCTGACAGAAGCGGGGGAAAAACTGTTTGAGGAAATTTTCCCGGCCCACGTCGCCTACTTGAAAGAGCGCTTCCAAAAGCTGGATCCCTCGGAGATGGCGCAGATCCAGGCTTGCCTTAAAAAACTGCAGGCTATTTTCTAGCGCTTTCAGCTAGAAATCGCAGGAGCCCC
>NZ_JANSHS010000132.1:0-9092 GCF_047461695.1 Synechococcus sp. R6-7 | reverse complement strand
GCTTATTATTGACTAGAGTCATGCTCCCCCAGCTACGCCCTGGATGAGGCGGTGGTGGACTACTATTACCAGGCAGCCCACCAGGCGGGGGCTCAATTTGCCCCCCGTTCTTTTCTCACCGGCAGGCTCAATTTGCCCATCCAAGACGACTTTCGCGTGGTGACCAAGCCCATGGCTCTGGTCTGGGGAGAACAGAACCGCCTCACCGGCCCAGAACAGGCAGAGCGGTATCGCGCTTTGCGCCCGGAGGTGCCGATATACCGGTTGCCAGGGGCTGCTTTTCCGCACATTGAAGCGCCGCAGACCTTTTTGTCGGTGGCTTTGCGCTTCTTGGCCGAAGCCGATCCTGCTCTACCGGGATGACGGACAGGGGATCCCTTTGCCCCTTGGCAGAAAAAAGTGGGAGATTGGCGCAAGAAGCAGCCCTAGCGCCAGGGGTAAGGGCCGTGCTCTCGGTTGACGTGACCATCCCGAGCGCAGAGGGGAGTTGGTACGAGTCCGGCAACTCAAGTGGGCTCCCCGGCCTTATCTTCCCAGGGATCACCATCCACAGGAGTGGAGCTGGAAGGAGGAGGGGCAGGCTCAGAAGGAGGGGCCTCTTCTTTGGCATACTCCTGTTCCCAAGCCGGTTGTTCGGGGGCGGGTGCGGGCTCAGGTGGACGAGGACGCACAGGCTGCGGCTCAGGTTCAGGCTCTTCTTCTGCGTAAACGTCTTCTTCTTCGGCTTCGTATTCCTCGTCGTATTCTTCTTCGTAATCTTCCTCGACGGCGGAACTCTCGACAGCACTGGGCAGGGCAGGAGCAGGGCTAACTCCGGCTTCCCAAGGGGGCTTGCCGATTCCCAGGGTTTCCAAAATCCCCTTGGCCAGTTGGGTTAGGCGGGTCTCAGCGCCATCGGCAACAATAAGGCGATCCCCGCCCACAGAGACAATCTCGTCAGTGGAGAGCAGATAGGTGCTGAGGATAAAGCCAGGTAAAAAGGTGAGGCCAAGGTTGGAGAGCACCAAGCCCGTGATGATGCCGGAGACGGAGTTGAACTCAAAATCCTTAACTTTGCCGAGGCGGATCCCTTCTTCGGTTACCACCTCGCTGCCAACCACGCGACTCAGGCCCTCCAAATCCAAGTTATCGAAAACTTCTTCGCTGGGGACAAGAACTGCATCCTGACCCAACGCTGTTACTTGCCGCAGCTCCATCAAACGGGGGGATCCGGCAAGGGCTTTTTCCAGCACCCCCAGCACCAGAACCTGCTTGGCTTCCAGATCCGCCCAAACTTCGCTGACTACCCCAAGCCGGGCTGCGTTGCCCTGGCTGATCACCTGCGTTCCCAGAACCTGTGACCGCCGACGAACCTCTGATCGCACCAGCGCAACAGATCCTTTCCCAGTCGTCATGATGGTTTCCCCGTCGTAAGTCAAAACGTTCCCGTTGTTGGGCTGCGTGTCTGACACAGTTCGCCAGAATTAAGTAAGTTAATAGTACCACTGCCTGTCTCCTCCCTCGCGGGCTGCCCAGGTGGGATCCCGGCCAATCTGCCTGCTCCAGGCCAGAAACTGCTCTGCCATCGCGCCCAGGGAATAGTGCTCTTCTGCCCGTTGCCGACAGCGGCTCCTGTCGATGTGATCTAGGCGCTCTACAGCCTCTGCCAAAGCTGCCACGTTGTCCGGCTCGACGATCCAGCCGGTTTCTCCATCGCTGACAATTTCCGCGGGCCCACCCCGGCGGTAGGTAATCACCGGCACGCCACAGGCCAAAGCTTCCACCGCCACCAAGCCAAAGGCCTCCACCCACTTGGGGGTCATGATCAAGGCTGAGCATTGCCCCAAGATCCGCTGCATTTGCGGGGTGGGCAAAAACCCTCGGTAATCCAATTGGGCATGCGGGTACTGCTCTTGGATCTGCTGCCAGTAGCCTGGCTCTTGCAGGTGGCCTAGGATCACCACCGGCCTTCCCGTCTTCTCGGCTAGGGCAGCACAGTCTTCTAGGCCCTTCTCCGGGGCAATGCGGCCAATCCAACACAGGGATCCATTCCCTTGGGGCACAAAGTCGTAGAGGCGCAGATCCACCCCGCAGGGCAGATAGACAAAGGGATCCCGACCTGCCGCCATCTCGGCTCGGGCAAAGGCAAAGGTCTGGGCTTGCGCCCGCGAATGCACCGCCAGCCGACCAGGGTAGCGATGGGCAATGTGCTCTAGAGCCTGATCGACGGCATCGCTGAGGGATCCCATGCTAACAATGTGGGCCACCGGGGTGCGGAAAAAATCCGTCAAATAAAACGAGAGCCAATCGTAGCTCCAGTTCACGATTAGATCGAACTGATCTTGCAGGTGGGCAGCCCGCTGCCACAGGTTGGCCAGCAGAGAGGGGGTGTGGATCAGAACCGGCTGATCGCGGCGCTGGGTTTGCGCATAGGCCGGGGGAAGGCCCGCCACCGGCTCGATCACCTCCTCCGGCAACTCCGCCATTCGGGATCCCACAGGGGCCAACACCCGCACTTGGGATCCCATCTGGAGTAAGACACGCGTCAGGTTGGCAAGATTGAGCTCCACACCACCACCGGCCCCGGATCCCAGAGGTCCAACAGGGGTGGAGAGGAACAGATAGCGGTAGGGACGAGCCATAGGGAGAGCCTCGGTAGCTCAGCCCATTGTCTTCTCAATCCGGATACCCGACTCCTTTTGCCTGGCCTCAAAGCCCACAGCCTGCCCAGAACTTTATGAGGCTTTGGCTACAAAAATTTCTCCCTTCTCCACCTTGACCTTGTAGATGGCCAGGTCTGCCTTGGCCGGGCCACGGGTACGGCTGCCATCGGCAGCAAAAGCCGAGCCATGACAGGGGCAGACAAAGTTCTCCCCCCGCCAGTTCACATCACACCCCGCATGGGGACAGGCGGCATCCAAAGCCAGCAGAGAATCTTCTTTTTGCGGATCCCCTACCAACCAGAGGGTGACGGTGTTTTTCCCAAAGGCGTTTTCCACCTTGAAGGGGCCATCTTTGAGATCGGCCAGAGTGGCAACTTTCACAAACTCCGGCTCAGAAGCCTTAGAGCCAGAAGCAGTTCCCTGGGCCAGGGCAAAACGGCGCCGGGTAAACCCAGGTAACCAACCCACCAACGAGCCAAAACCGAGAGCCAGCCAGCGAAGAAAACCACGACGATTGTTGTACATGGCTATGTGTCCTTGGAGGTGTGCGAAATGTAGGTCATGAGCCAGCAAAAGACCGGCCCCTTCAGAAGGGATCCCCGTACAAATGCTGCCCTTAACATTTTGTTACACCGGAACAGTTTCGGCCAGGGCCAAGCCGCACTTTTTCCGGCTAGAGTACGCAGCAGCAGGCATCTTGGTTGCTTCATTGATTTGGCCGATGGGATGGGATCCCTTTCGGCTGTTGTACGCCTGGAGCCTAGGGTCGGGAGGTAAACAGCTCAGCAACCGTGCAGACAAAGCCGGGCAACAGGGGAGAAGACAACGCATCCTGAGCCAACAGCGTTTCTACCAAGACCAACTGGGCCTGTTGTCTGCGATACACCCCTACTCTCTGAGCCAGCCGATCGACGATCCAGTACTCTTGCACCCCATGCACAGAGTAGAGTTTCCGTTTTGCCAAGCGGTCTCGATCCTCATGAACTTTTCCAGGTGATAGGACTTCAACCACCAGCTCAGGGGCACCCCGAAAATGTCCTGCTTCATCTTGAATCTGTGATAGCCGCTCATAACTAACCCAAACAACATCGGGAGACACATTATCAAATTCGGAAAAGAGGATCCCTGGCATGATTGAGGGTTCTCCCAATCCTGTTTCTAGCGACCACCGATGCAGTGCGGAGAACAAACACCCGATAATGTGCTGATGTTTGTGATGAGGAGAGCGAGTCACCAGCAGTTCTCCGTCGATGATCTCGTAGCGGATCCATTCATTCTCTGGAAGAGCCTCGATGTCTCGAGTAGTCCAGCGTACTTCTGTAGCAGTCATTAGCTATCCCTATAGCAATAAATGGTGCTATGCCCAGGGCACCCTGCTGCTGTACCTACGACACTGGGCCGACAACTGCAACGCTGTCGCAACAGCGGGAACCGCACTTGGCGTAGCCAAATCTTAGCCCAGGATCCCGTTCACCTAAGCGGGACAGAGTCCCTTTTCTGTGGCCACCATGCCTCAATGGATACAGCGTCCATGGAGCTGAATGATTGGGTTGAAGTATTGTGTGGGGCTAGTTGGGATAAATGCGCAAGCGGCGGTTGGGCTCTTCGCCAAAGCTTTGGGCCCGCAGGTGGTAATGTTCCACCAACTGGTGTTGGAGCTTGCGGATCAGAGGCGAACGGGGCAAAAGTTCCACCGGCTGAGACTTGGGAATGACAATTTGCTCCACCGCCAGGCGGGCTTCTTCCAGAGCTTCGGTTTCATCGCCTGAGCTGGCGCGAATGAACAGCTCCAGGTCGGAATCGGATCCCTCTTCGCTTTCAATGTTGAGAATATGGCGCAGGGCGCGAGCCAGGGCAATCAGAGTATTGGCCTTGACGGTGTGAATCGGGATCTGGCGGGAGTGGGCCATCTGCTGGATCTTGGAACGGCTGCGCACCTGGGATCGTAAGGCCAAGACAATGTCTGCCTCGTCTAGATCTTTGGTGACATCCGCCGACAGTTTCAGGGTTTGGATCACCTGCTCCAGGTAGAAGCGGCTCACTCCGTAGGGGTAGATCATCAGCGGCCCATCCGGATTCTGCTGCCGTCCTGTCGGGGCTAGGGCGGATCCCTCCCAGTCCAAATCTTCTTCTTCGTCAGAGCCGGATTCTACTCTGGATTCGGCCACCACCTGAGCGGCAGGACGGGATCCCGCCGGCGTTAGCGGGACGGAGTCCTCTCGCCTCTCCAGGAGCAAACCCGATTCTCCTTGCTGCTGCGAGCGACTTTCAAGCGGCTCTGAAGGCAGAGCTTCCATCCGTCCAGAACGTCGCCATCCTCCCCGCTCCCGTGCTGCGGACATTGTGCTGCCGGCGGGGGGCCATTGGGGGCCAGATAGGGCCGGGCGCTCATTCGTGACTATCACCACCTGGCCGCGTTCGTCTAGACTGCGGGTTTGGGTCAGGGGCTCGCGGTTGCGCAAGAGGCGATCCACAGTGGCGGCCACATCTTCATGGATGACCCAGCGGGATCGCTCCAGCATCTCTATGGCAATCTCAAACGTGGGGGGGGCTTTGCGCTCCAACACACTCTTCTGAGAGCCCCGTCGCCGCGCCTCTTCATCTCCCAGGGTGACCGATTGGATCCCGCCCACCAAGTCTGAGAGGGTGGGATTTTTGATCAGGTTGTCGATGCGGTTGCCATGGGCAGTGGCCACCAGTTGTACCCCCCGCTCGGCAATGGTACGAGAGGCCAAGGCTTCCAGTTCGGTGCCGATCTCGTCGATGACCACCACTTCGGGCATGTGGTTCTCCACCGCCTCAATCATCACCTTGTGCTGCAGCTCTGGGCTGGCCACCTGCATCCGTCTGGCCCGACCAATGCCCGGGTGGGGCACATCGCCATCGCCGGCAATCTCGTTGGAAGTGTCGATAATGACCACTCGTTTGCCCAGCTCATCGGCCAGCACACGGGCAATCTCCCGCAAGGCCGTGGTTTTACCCACCCCCGGTCGGCCTAGCAACAGCATGGAGCGCCCCTGTTCCACCAGGTCGCGGATCATGCTGATCACGCCGATAACGCAGCGACCCACCCGACAGGTAAGGCCGATGATCGTGCCTTGGCGGTTGCGGATGGCACTGATCCGGTGCAGGGTAGAGGCAATGCCTGCGCGGTTGTCACTGCTGAACTCTCCAACCCGGCTGATCACCTGATCCAAGTCGGCCCGGGTGATCACGTCCTCGGAGAGGTAATCGGCAAAGCCGGGGAAGCGGGCTTCGGGACGGCGGCCCAAATCCAGCACCACCTCCACCAATCGATCCAGGTGAGGATGCTGTTCTAGGCGCTCGCGAATTGGAGCCGGCAGGATATCCAAAAGCTTGCTCAGGTCGTCGCTGTATTGAACCTGGCCGGGAAAAGAGTGCTCCGCGCCGCTGACGCAAGCGGTGCGTTCAGCACTTTCCGGATCCACTGACGGACTTGGGGTTGAGGGCTGTACGGGGAAACTCATGGCTGAGCAACGTCGTTAAACGCGGGAAAAACAGGTTTGCTGATCAGCGATGGAAAGGGCTCTGCACCGCTGACGGGAACGCCGCTTTACTTGCTGCACCAACTGCTTGGCCAACGGGATCCCTGCCACCAATCCAGGATTCCATCCTGACTCCGATGAGCTGTGGGCTGGCTCTTCCAGATAGGCTGACACCAACTGTCGCGCGTAGCTGCCGAAGGCTACCCCCGCCACCGGCCACCGGGGATCCAACAGCGGCAGCGTTTGGGCGTTGGTTCCTCCTGCCAATTGCACATAGCCTGGCAGACCCATATTCAGTACCTTCTCGGCCAACTTTAGGGCAGCTTTGCCGGTGCCAGCTCCAATATCCCCACTCATAGGCCGGCCATCCACCTGCCAGATCAGCACTTCCGGCAAGGGATCCATGAGGGCCAGCAGATCCCTCAAATAAGCCTCTAGGCCCGGACCATCGTTAAAGCTAATCGAGATGGCCTGGAGCTGAGGTAGCCAGGGCTTCAGGGATCCCCACAATTGCTCGAATGACCTCTGGCGACCAATGCAGGTGTGGATCTCCACCGCCTGAATGCCCAGCTCGACCAAAGGCGGCAAAACTTCTGACAAAGCGACCTGGTAGCCGAAGGTAGCAATGCGCCGGTGGGGGCAAACCGGCTCGCAGCGCCCACAGCCGTAGCACAGCTCTGTCTGGATGTGGACTTGAGCAGGAAGGGCTGCCTGTGTCAAGGCATGGGGAGGACAGACTGCCAAACAAGGTTGAGGACAGTCGGCAGGACAAACAGGAGCCGTCAGCACCGCCTTGCGGAAATGGACGTCTTCGCCGTCATTGACGCTGACCATCAACCAAGGGGATCCCGCCTGGGGATCTTCGGCTTGCGCCCGTTGGATCCCTTCTTGAGCGGCCCGCACTATGGCCGGATCGGCAGCAACATCAATGCAATCTGCCCCGGCCAGCGTGTAAAGGAAAGCCAGCTCCCGAACCGAGGGCAAGTGGTGGAAACTTGCGCCGCAGATCAGCTTAAACCAAGTACCCTGTTGCAGCGAGGCGGTTGGCAAGGTCACAGGCACGAGAAACCGCTAGCAGGATGGGGATCTGAGCCGCAGGCCATCTACTTGAGATGGTAGCAAAGAAATTTCCAGGATCCTGAAGAGAGGTTCAGGCGCTCTGCAGAGGTTGCCAACGAATTGACCGTTCTCGGCCCAGTTCCACCACAAACTTCACTCCCTTGTCTTCCCGACTCAGCTTTACCAGGTAGGAGAGTTCCTGTTGGCTGAACACATGCCCCTCGTAAAACCAAAACACCAACCCCTTTGCTTTCGGGGGCAAGGTGGCCCGATACTGCTCGATCAACGCGGGAAAGAAATAGGTGCGCCGCTCCGATTTGCCCAGCGTGGCAGGCCGTACCCCATGAATGCGCGTCAAATAGCTGGCCAGATCCCCGATTCCCTTACTGGAGAGGGTGACCACCTCATACCCAGCTCCGCGCAGCCGCCGCAGGTAGTGCCCTTCGGATCCCCCCTCTGGGGTTACAAAGATGGCCAAAGCCCCAGATTGCTCCAGTTGCTGCACAAACTTTGCACCTGAGCCGACCAGCAGCATAGGAAGAACTCCATTACTCGTCTAGGGTTGGACAAGCAGCCCACCTGCGCTCATTGTAACGGGATGGCGCCTGAAGCTGGGGATAGAAGCTGCCAATGGAACCCATAGAATACTGGCTATCTCCCTGTTTTGCAGAAGGGAGCGTAAAGAAGGGTTAAGATACGGGTAACCTGCTTGCAGGTCTCAACCCACAGGTGGCGGACAAAGGCGGATAGATCCCTCTGAGCAGGGATCGCTTCCCTGTCACTCACACAGCGACGACAGATGAACCTCATCATGCGACGACGCGAGCTGTTGACCTTGGCGGTGGCCGGGTTGATTACAGCACCCCTCAGCTTAGCAGGAGAGCAAAGAGCAATGGCCCAACAGACTTATCCCTTCACCAAAACCGACGCCGAGTGGCGGCAACTGCTCACCGAAGAGCAATACTATGTGCTGCGCCAAGAGGGCACTGAGCCCCCCTTCCGCAACGCTTACTACGACAACAAAGCTGCGGGCATCTACGTCTGTGCCGGCTGTGGGCAGGAGCTGTTTTCCTCGGCGGCCAAGTACGACAGTGGCACCGGTTGGCCCAGCTTTTGGGAGCCGATTGCTCCCCATGTGATCGGCACCAAGACGGACTGGAAATTGTTTGTGCCCCGCACGGAAGTCCACTGCTCTAACTGCGGTGGGCATCTGGGGCATGTGTTTCGGGATGGCCCCCCACCCACGGGTTTGCGCTACTGCATCAATTCTGCTGCCCTCAAGTTCATCCCAGCCACCACTTAGAAATCCTCTTGGCTCCAGCTAAAACTGAGCCGCCTGTCTGGGTGAGCCTATGTCGGACTACACGTTCCTGGATGCTGCTTCGATTCTGCTGCGGGAGGGCCTGGAAGCTCTCTTGGTGCTGGTGGCACTGCTGGCCCTTATGAGCAAGAGCGGGCAATCGGCTCAGAAGCGCTGGGTGTGGATAGGGGGATCCGCGGGCTTGCTGGCAGCGGTGATGCTCGGTCTGCTGGTGAAGCTGTTTTTCCAGCAGATGCTCACCCACACGCGACAAGAGGTGCTGGAAGGGATCACCGGGCTGGTGGCAGCAGGTTTGTTGTTCTCGGTCAGCCTTTGGTTGCACCGCCGGGCTGCAGTGGCTTCTTGGCAAACCTTTGTGCAGGAACAGGCGCAGGCGGCACTGGCCACGGGTCAGGTTTTTTCCTTGGCTTTTCTGGCCTTTGTGGCGGTGTTTCGCGAGGGGGTGGAAACGGTGCTGTTTTATGTGGGGTTGGCCCCTTCCCTCTCGGCAAAAGATTTTTGGCTGGGGATCGGCCTGGGATCCCTGGTGTTGGTGGCGGTGGCGATCTTGCTGCTGCAGGTGGG
>NZ_JANSHS010000131.1:0-5869 GCF_047461695.1 Synechococcus sp. R6-7 | reverse complement strand
CGAAGCAGTCAGGGTCGGGTAGTTTACTTGAAAATCTCCCCGCTCTTGGGTGAGGCCCACCGGGCGACTGGGGAAAGCCACCAGAATCCCTTCCAGGCGCAGCGACTCGGCTACCGGATCGTAGGCCAGGCGCAGCTCAAAATCCCGCAGGTCACGGCGAACTTCCACCCGGCGGATCCCTGCTTCCGTCAGGCCCAGGCGCAGCCGCCAGTGGTTTTGCCACTGCGTGCCGAGGGTGGCATCCAGCTCCAGACCATAGGTAGAGATCTGGCCCAACCGGGGATCGTAAACCGCCTGCAGCGCATAGCTGATCCCTGGTTCATACACATCCAGGCCAGAGCGTTGATCCCGGTTAAATGTGGTGCTGCTGCGTCCCCGATACTCCAGACGAACGGGTTGGAGCTGTCCCTGGTTCAGGTCGTAGGCCGTCTGCAACTGAATGTTGAACAGATCAGGGGCGGTGCTCCAGGTGAAGTTGGCGTTGAGGGTATCCCACTTCTGGGTGATGAAGTCGTAGCCAAGGCTGGTGTCCAGGCGCACCAGGTTTTTCACCTCTGCCTGCAGCTCCTGCAAGTTGCGGGAGGCAATCGCTGCCAAATCCTCCGGGGTATCGTCGGGGAAGGTCAGGGCTATCGGCAGCTCGCCGGGCAGGTCATCTTCAAAGGCAATGTAGCCTGGGGGCACATCGGGTAGGGGATCGCGGGGCGTAAAGAAGCTGATGTTGGCATTGATGCGATCCACATCTTTAGGGCTGGTGGAGAGGGTTTGGAAGGGCACAGAATTGTTGCCGTAGAAGGTGCGGCTGTAGCGCAGGTCGATGGTATTCCAGTCGGCAGGTCTGAGACTGAGGCGAGGGTTGAGGCTGACGGTAGACTCCTGGTCAGGAGTGGAGTAGAGAACTTGGGTGTAATCGATAGAACCCGGCATGAAGGTGATCCAGGGAGCCGGTTGAATATCGTTGAACTGGAGGCTGGAGCGCAGCTCGTAGCGATTGAAAAAGTGGAGACCTGCCCCCACCTCTTGATCCGGCTGTTGCTCTTGAGTCAGGGTGAGGGCGCTGCTGAGGGCAATATCGGGCGTGATGCGAATGAGGTCGGGGTTAAAGGCCAGCTCGAAGTTGCGACGCGGCTCGTTGTCGCCATTGGAACTGCTGTAGGCACGGTAGGCCAGGCGATAGGTACCTCCCCAACCGGGTGGGGTCAGTTGAGTGCCCAGCGTCAACCGCGCATCGGCAAAGTCGGGGCCATCTTTGACGCTCACCCGCTGGTTGTAGTCCAAGCGCAGATCCGATTGCAGCCAATGCACGCCCCCGTAGCGCTGAGTGTGGCTGAGGGTGAGGGGGAAGCTGTAGATGCCCCGCTCTTGGGATCCGGTGCGGCTGATGTTGAGGGTGGTGGTGGAGAGATCCCCCTGAAAGGTGGCGTTGAGACGCAGATCGGCGTTGTCGTTGCGTCCGCCGGCAGGACGGTAGGTGTTGTCCAGGTTGAGGTTGAGCTGCCCCCGCAGTTGGCCTTCCTGCCCAAAGAGGTTGGCAGCGTAAAAGTCGAAGTTGTGGTCGATGCGGAAACGGCTGGAGAAGCGCTGTTGGTCGGCTTCGGTCACCAAGTAAAACTGGGCTCGCCCGTAGTTGACACTGTCCGGGATGGGCAGGATGTAGTCATGCAAGAAACCAATGCCCACCCCTTTTTTCTGGATGGCATCCAGCCGCAGGCCGCCGAAGTTGTATTCGTCGAAGCGGTAGGCCCAACTGGATTTGACAAACACCCCCTCTGTCTCGCTGCGCCCCGGCAGCACCCATTGGTGATCTCGCAGGCTGTAGATGAACAGGGGGAAATAGGCAATCTGCAGGCCTGCCCGCAGATCCCCTGCTTCTGTGAGTTCGCCGCCGGCAAACACGCGGGCGTCGTAGACGATCACCCGGTCATCGGGAAACACCTCCACCCGATCCCCTTGCACGTAGTGGGTGATGGGTGGCTCTGGCGAGGTGGTGACGGTGGCTTTCTCGAAAAAGATCTGATCCCCCAAAATGGCGGTGGTCTCTTGGCTGCGCACAAAAACCTTGGTGCCCGGCTCCTCCCCCGGCAGAATGACCAGCGAGCTCTCAAATTGGGCGGTGCGACCGGGGATATCCAGATCCAAATTTCGCCCTTCGATTTGCCGGATCCCGCGCCCTTGGGGGCCAGGGGGCTGCTCCATGCGAAAAGGGCCCTCGCTGCGCAGGCGTCGCTCCCGCCGATAAAACAGCAGCCGGTCGCCGGTGATGCGGGTGCCGTCAGCCAGTTGGATCGAAGCATTTCCCTCGGCAATGCCCAGATCCTGTTCGGCGATGTAGCTGAGGACATCCCCGCTGACGTTGATTTGATCCGGGTCGAGGGGGATTTGCCGCTGCGCGGTGGCCGAGAGCTGCTGGCGGATTTGGGATCCCTGGCTAACGTTCCCTGTCGCCGAGACGGCATCTGCCCCGGTGCCCAGATCCCGCAAAAGGGGGAACTGCTCCAGCAGTTGAGGAGCCAGGGGTGAGCCCGCAGTGGGGACAAAGGCTTCCCTGCCCCTTTGAGTGGCCATGGGGGATCCCGTCAGCCCCGACCCAGGGGTGGCCTCTGCCAACACAACACCGCCCAAATCCAAGCTCCCACCGGCTTGGGAGATCAGGGGAGGAATGGTCTTGGGGGAAGCTGGGATCCGGTGCAACCTTGCCTCTGAACCAGCTTCACCTTGCAGTTGAGCCGTAGCCGGGTTCTCGGCATTGGGTGCCGAGGTGGGAGCAGGCAACTGCACAGTGTTGGTGGGGCGCAGCCAGGGTTGCTCTTCCACCTGCAGGGCCTCAGCCTGAGAAGTCATGGGCTGGGAAAGCCGAAGGGAGTTCAGGCTGGGAACTGCCGCGGTGGGCGTCGCCGGTGAAGGGGGTTGGGGAGAAGGTGTTGCCTGGGCCTGCTGCGCCTGTCGCCGAGCATGGGCTGCTGCCCCTTCGGCCAACAGCCGTTGTAGCCGCTGTCGGTTCAGTTCTTCTGGCGTGAGGGGCTTTTCAGGAGAGTTGGCAAGGGGAGGGGATCCAAAGTCTGAAACCGGGGCCGTAGGGGGTGGGGTTGCCGCAGTCAAGGCTGTAGCAGGCAGAGAAGATTGCGCCTCGGCCAAGGTGATGGGCTCCTCATCGGCGGCAGCCATCGGTTCTGGGCTGGAAGCCCGGCGGGCCAGTTGCAGGCGCTGAGCAAGTGTTTGCGCTGACCGAAAGCGCTGGTAGCCCTCCAGAGAGAACTCCGTCCCGCCGACGCCAACAGTGGGCAGGGGGTCCAACTGGGCGAAGACGGCCTCCCCCGTCCCCAACCACAGGGAGCCGCCCCAGCAAAGAGCCAACCACTTTGCCCAAGGGCTGAAGTCAGGGGGGAAGTTGCAGGATTTCACCGTAAAAACCGCCACAGTAAAGAAAGGCCTACCCCACCGAAAATCATATTCGGCAACCAGGCAGCCAGCCAGGGATCGATGTGCTCAACTCGACCCATCGCTCGTCCCAGGCTCATCAGTACATAGTAAATAAACACCAGAACAATCGCTAGCGCCACGCCGCCGTAGCGCCCCGTTTGCCGCACCGTTTGCAGGCCCAAGGGGGCAGCCACCAAGATGGCGAAAAAGCTGGCCAAAGGAATGGCGAACTTGAGGTGGTATTCCGTCAGGCAGCGGGCCACATCGGCAGAAGGACGTTGCTCCGCTCGATATCGCTGGCACTGCTCCCACAGCTCCCCCGCCCGTTGCTCTTGGGGCACCTTTTCCGCGTACACCAGGCCCACCAGTTTGTTGACGATGTTGAGCTGCATTTCTTCCACCTGGCCTTCATAGTAGGTGCGCCCCTGCTCGTCATAACGGCGGATCACCACATCTCGCAGTTGCCACGATTGGCCCACCTGCTGCGCGGTTTGAGCGGAGATCACCTGCGGATAGCGCAGGTGGCCGGTCTCAGCTTTGCGATCCAGGATCAACAAATCCCGCATCAAGCCGGTCTTCGGGTCAATCGATCCGACATGAAACCAGAGATCATCATCCACCCGCACGATCTCTTCTGGATTAAACAAAAGGGCATCTTGAGCCAAGATGAGGTTCTTGTTCAGGATTTTCACCTTTTGGTTGGTTTCCGGCACAATCACTTCATTGGTCAACAGCGCCAAGCCGCTGATCAGCAGGCCAATACAGAGCACGGGGATAAACACTTTGCGATAGGGGATCCCGGCAGCACGCAGGGCGGTGATCTCGCTGTCGGCTCCCATTTTGCCCAGGGTGAGCAAGGTGGCAAAGAGGCCGGCAATGGGAAAGGTGACCACCAAAATGGCGGGCAAATTGAGGAGGAGAATGTGCAAAATGGTCAGGGGAGGGGCGCCCTTTTTCACCAGCAGATCGGTGTAGATAAACAGCTGGTTGCCCAGCATCATCACCGTGCCCCCGGCCACCCCCAGAAAGAAGGGGCGGATCATCTCTTTGAAGAGATAAAACTCCAAAAAGGCAGCTCCCAATCTCAGGGATCCCCAAGAGCTGCCCGCTTGAGCAGGGGTTCTGCGCAGTTTGCCCTCGGCGAGTGGAGCCGTCATGACATCACCTCGGATCACAACCTCAGCCAAACCTGGACGATCAAAAACCACAGATGGCTCCCCGAGGGGGGATCCCATCAGAGGGCGTCGGTGATGCGAAACTGAAACATGCCCTGCTGTTGCCCGTCCCCTTCGACGGTGTATTCATCTTGTTTTATGTTCAGGGTAACCAGCTTGCCACTGAGGCGATTGGCGCCCCGGCACATCTGATCCAGCGCGTTGCGGCCCGGCAGAGCTTGGGTGCTCTCCCCGGGAAGGCGGCCGACCTCTCCCCGATCGCAGAGCACCACAGGAGCCTGTTCGGCGCTGATTTTGAAAATTTGTTCTCGGTCAAAGTAATCGGCGCGATCCCCTTCGATGGCGCGGTTGGCCTGCACAATAACCACATTGCCAAAGAAGCGGGCATCGCCGCTGGCTTGGTCGATCTCCACCCGGTCGGCGTAGATCACCGTCGGCTGATCCACATCGGCCTGGGTCTCCGGGTTTTGTAGCCGCCGCGCCAGCCACTCCCCCTCGATCTGCTCGATCACCACCTCTCCCCGCAGCTCCACTTTCTCAGGGGTGATGGTGGCCTGGTTGGCCTTGGCCCTACGTCCCCGCTGGATAAACTCGACGGCATCGCTAAACTCGGAAGTGCCGGTGCGGGAGTTGTAAACCAGGCGGGCAGCCCGCACCTCGGTTTCGGCTTGGCGCAGCTCCTCTGTCAGGGATCCCTCGCTGGGCGCCGGAGTGGAGGTAGCCATCTGCCGGTAGAGGACGTTGTCTTCAAAGAGGAAGATCTTGTCGCGGTGGTTGCCCTCCAGGCGGGCGGAGGTGAGCACCCGTCCGGGTTCTTCCAGGGTAACTCCTCCCGTCAACAGACTTTGGGATTCGCGGCGGCGGTAGGTGCCCTGGGCCGCCTGGATGATGGTTTCCCCCTGGCGAATCTCCAGGTTGCCTTCCCCTTGGGCAATTTGTGTGTTGCGGTCGTACGTGAGGCGGTCGGCAATGATGGTGACTTCTTGATCCTGTTGGTCTGGGGTCGCCTCCGGGCCGGGAGAGGCCTGGGCCAAGCGCAGATCGGCCAATAAGGGATCCCGGCTGCTGTCGCCGGCCACCTCTTGCAACACCACACCGCCGGAGAGAATGCTTTGGGCCTGTTGCCGCAGGTAGGTGCCCTGGGGAGCGCGAATCTCGATGCCGCGTTCGCGAATGCGCAGGTTCCCTTTCCCCTCGGCCACCTGGTTGGTGCGGTCGTAGGTGATCTGGTCGGCGGTGATGGTGGTGGAGGTGGGTGCCGAGCCGTTTGGGGG
>NZ_JANSHS010000130.1:0-10979 GCF_047461695.1 Synechococcus sp. R6-7 | reverse complement strand
GGGTGTGGGAGTCGCCCCCGGTGCCGACGGTATCCGGCAGGAGCATGCGGTTGAGCCAGGAGTGGATAATGCCATCGCCGGGACGCAGGACAACGCCCCCGCGGGAAGCGAAAAAGTCGGGCAGCTCTTTGTGGATCTGGATGTCCACCGGCTTGGGATAGGCGGCGGTGTGGCAGAAGCTCTGCAGCACTAGGTCGGCGTTGAAGCCCAGACAGGCCAGCTCCTTCAGCTCATCGCGGGTCATGGGGCCGGTGGTGTCCTGGGATCCCACCGTGGTAATGAGGGGCTCACAACTGGTGCCCGGGCGCACGCCCGGCAGCCCACAGGCTTTGCCCACGATTTTTTGCGCTAGGGTATAGCCTTTGCCGGTGTCTGCCGGTGGAGTGGGGCGGATAAACAAGGTCGAGGGAGGCAAACCCAAGGCTTGGCGGGTTTTGTCGGTGAGGGCACGGCCAATCAACAGGGGAATACGTCCCCCCGCCCGCACTTCGTCGGGGAGGGTCACGGGCCGCAGGGAAAAGGTGGAGAGAACTTGGCCGCTCTCCGAGCGGATGACGCCCTCGTAGGGGTAGATCGTCACCACCATGCCCGTTTCCAAGCGGGAGACATCGCACTGGATGGGCAAGGCCCCGGCATCTTCGGCGGTGTTGAAGAAGATGGGCGCGATGGTGCCCCCCAGGATGACCCCGCCGGCCCGCTTGTTGGGCACATGGGGAATGTCGTGGCCGATGTGCCAGAGCAGCGAGTTGAGGGCGGATTTGCGGGAGGAGCCGGTGCCCACCACATCCCCCACAAAGGCGACCGGATGGCCGCGGCGCTTCAGCTCGGCAATGGCGGCCAGGGATCCCGGAGCGCGGGACTCCAGCATGGCCTGGGCGTGGAGGGGGATATCCGGGCGGGTGGTGGCGTGGGCGGCGGGGGAAAGGTCATCGGTGTTGATCTCGCCGGCAACCTTGAACACTGTTACAGTGATTGCTGCGGCCAGAGGAGCTTTGGCGGTAAACCATTCGCCCTTGGCCCAGGACTCGATCACCTGTTGGGCATAGGCATTGCCGGACTGGCTCAGCTCCAGCACGTCGTGAAAGGCATCGAAAACCAGCAGGGTGTGGCTGAGGGCGCGGGCTGCTGCCGCTGCAATCTCACTCCGGGGATCCCGCAACAGATCCAGCAAAACCTGGACGTTGTAGCCCCCCAGCATGGTGCCCAAGAGCTCCACCGCCCGCAGGGGAGTGATCAACGGGGATTCAACCTCCTCCTTGGCCACAGCCGCCAAAAAGCCCGCTTTCACATAGGCGGCTTCATCGACCCCCGGCGGGACGCGCTCTGTTAAGAGGTGCAACAAAAAGGCTTCTTCGCCGGCACGCGGGGCCTTCAGGAGCTCGCACACCTGGCTGGTCTGGGCAGCGTTTAAGGGCAGCGGCGGGATCCCTTGGGCCTCGCGGGCAGCGGCGTGTTGGCGGTATTCGGCCAGCATGGGGGTTTAGGCACTCGACGTGGGTATTTATTCTACCGCTAGCTCGGCAGAGGAAAGGTCCTCGAGAAGGGATCCCATCCGCTGGCGGTAACTCAGTTTGGCCTAGGATAGCTCCGCCAACAGCTCTTTTTGGTAAAGGCCAATACAAGCCTGGATCAAGTCGTCCAGCTCCCCATCCAAGATGGGCTGCAGAGGGAAATTCTGGTTGAGGCGGTGGTCGGTAACGCGGTTGTCCTTGTAGTTGTAGGTGCGAATTTTTTCCGAGCGGGATCCCGTTCCCACCTGCATGCGCCGAGCAGAGCTGATGGAGGCCTGTTGCTCCTGCAGCTTCATCTCGTAGAGTTTGGCCCGCAAAATCTGCATGGCCCGCTGGCGGTTCTGCAGTTGGGAACGCTCCTCGGTACAAAACACCCGGATCCCGGTGGGCTTGTGGAGAAGATCCACCGCCGTCTCCACCTTGTTCACGTTTTGGCCGCCTGCCCCCCCGGAACGTGCCGTTTTGATTTCGATGTCTTTCGGGTCGATGACCACCTCCACCTCGTCCACCTCTGGCATCACCGCCACCGTGGCCGTCGAGGTGTGGACACGGCCTTGCGCTTCGGTGACGGGCACCCGCTGCACCCGATGCACGCCGGCTTCAAACTTGAGCTTGCTGTACACCTGATCCCCTTGAATCTCCAGGATCGCCTCTTTGTAGCCCCCCAGCTCTCCTTCCGAGAGGCTCGCCAGACGCACCGACCAGCCCAGCTTTTCGGCGTAGCGGGTGTACATGCGGGCCAGATCCGCCGCCCACAGCGCCGCCTCCTCCCCACCGGTGCCAGCGCGAATCTCCAACATGATGTTCTTGTCGTCGTTGGGATCCCGGGGCAGCAGCAGCAGGGTGAGCTTTTCCTCCAGTTGTTCTTGGCGGGCCCGCAGTTGCTCAAGTTCCGCTCTTGCCATCGCCTCCAGCTCCGGGTCGGAGGCCGATTCCCGCAAGAGCTCTTCCGTCTGTTGCAGATCGCGATTCAGCTTTTGCCAGTCGTGAAAAGCCTGGACGGTGGCCTCCAAGGAGGAGCGGGCCTTGGCAATCCGCTGCAGCTCAGCCGGATCCGTGGCCACGTCCGGATCGGCCAAGCGCACCGTCAGCTCCTGAAAGGTGGCTTCAACATTCTTAAGCTGGTCGATCAGTTGAGCAGAAGCCATAGACTTGCGATACCCAGGAATCCAAGTATTGCCCACACCCAGATGGGGGAACCTCTACTTGGCCTTTTTGCCACCGCTCATGCCGTATTTGCGCATGAACTTCTCCACCCGGCCTTCGCTGTCGATGATCTTCTGGCTGCCGGTGAAAAAGGGATGGTTGCCCGACCAAACATCCACCTTGAGCTCCGGCTTGGTGGATCCCACCGTCATCACCACTTCGCCGTTGCAGATGACTTTGGCTTCTGGATACCACTGCGGGTGCAATCCTTTCTTGGGCATAACCCTTTCCTCCTCTGGGCCTGTTTCTATACCCTTGTCTATCAACATCTTCCTCTAAAAACAACGGCAGGGATCCCTAGCGCTTCGAGTACTGGGGAGCCTTGCGGGCCTTGCGCAGGCCGTATTTCTTCCGCTCCACGGCGCGCGGATCCCGTTTCAGATAACCCTCGACTTTCAAGGGGCCGCGATTGGCCGGATCCACCTCACAGAGGGCGCGCGCCACCCCCAGCTTGATCGCATCCGCCTGGCCGTGAACGCCGCCGCCATGGGCTCGCACCAAGATGTCGTAGGAGTTTTCCAGTCCCAGGATCTCCAGCGGCCCCTTCACACCGGCCAGCAGGGCTTCTTGGTACTGCAGATACTGGTCTCCCGGCCTGTCGTTGATGATGATTTTGCCCGTGCCGGGCACCAGACGCACGCGGGCAACGGCGGTTTTGCGGCGTCCGGTTCCCCAATAAACGGCTCGTTGGCTGCTCGCTTGAGTCATGCTTTGGCTCCTGGGATCGTGTTGAGCGGATAAACCTGAGGTTGCTGCGCCTCGTGAGGGTGGTGTGGCCCGGCGTAAACCTTCAGCTTGGTGAATTGCCGCCGGCCCAACCGGGTGTGGGGCAACATTCCCTTGACCGCTTTTTCCACCACCCGCTCCGGCAGGCGCGCCTGCAGTTGGGCAAAGGTTTCCACTTTCATGCCGCCAGGACGGCCGGAGTGGCGGCGGTAGAGCTTTTGGGTGCGCTTTTTGCCGGTGACCACCACTTTCTCAGCGTTGATCACAATTACATAGTCCCCCGTATCCAGGTGAGGGGTGAAGTCCGGTTTATGCTTACCCCGCAAGAGGGTGGCCACAGCGGCAGCCAAGCGGCCCAGGCGCTGATTGGCAGCATCCACCAGATACCAGCGGGGCGCCAGAGTCTCGGGGTTGGGAAGGGGAGTTTTGTTCATGGCAGCCAAGGAAACATATCAGGACAAGCTTGGAGATCGCCCAGATCAACCGCAGGAATGGGCCAACGCAGCCGGCGACCGGAGGGCGGAGGGAGGCTCTGTGGGCAAGGCCCAAAAGGGCGGCGAGTGGGCGAACTGTTGACCGAAGGGATCCGCAGCATAGCCCACATCCGTCAGGCACAGCCCTTGCGGAGGAGCGCTGTAGCGGGTGCGCATCTGGCTCCAGTCGTTGTGTTGCCACAGGTGGACAAACTGTGCCGGGCTGAGCTGGCCCCGGCCCACCACCTCTAGGGATCCCACCAAGAGCCGCATCATCCGGTAGAGGAAGCCGCTGGCCTGCACCTCGATGCTGATCAAGTCCCCCAGCCGCTGGCAGAGCACCTCCTGCACCTGTACCCGCGAGTGGGGCCGATCCGATCCCCGCCGCCGGAAGGCTTCCAAGCTGTGCTCCCCCAGCAGGGAATTCAGGGCTTCCGCCATCGGCTCCACCTGCAGAGGCCAACGCACTTGCCAGCTAAAGAGGCGCCAGAACACATCCGGTCGCTCCCGGTTCAGGATCAGGTAGCGGTAACGGCGCCAGCGAGCCGAAAAGCGGGCGTGCCAGGAGTCAGGCACTTGAGCAGAAGCCAGCACTACCACATCTTCCGGCAGACAGTCGTTCAGCACCCTCGACCACTCCGCCGCAGGGATGCCGGAGGTGGTGTCGAAGTGGGCCACCTGGCCTGCAGCATGAACCCCTGTATCGGTGCGACCGGCCCCATAGAGGGTTACCGGATGCCCCGCCCGCGACGCAATCGCCTCCTCCAGCACCCCTTGCACGGTACGGCGGGCTGCCTGGCGCTGCCAGCCATAGAACCTGCTGCCGAGGTACTGAATTCTCAGGGCAATGCGACGGTACGGCATGGATCCCTTTCCGCTACACCAGCTCGATGACCGCCATTTCTGCTCCATCCCCCCGCCGATGCACGGTGCGCAAGATGCGGGTATAGCCACCGGGCCGATCCCGGTAGCGCTCAGGAGCCTGCTCAAACAGGGAGCGCACCAGCTCCTTGTCGTAGATGTAGGCCAGCGCCTGTCGCCGCGCCGCCAGGGATCCCTCTTTGGCCAGGGTGATCATCTTCTCGGTGGTGGCCCGAATGGCTTTGGCGCGGGCTTTGGTGGTGGTGATCCGCCCTTCCCGCAGCAGAGCCGTGGTCAGCGCCCGCATCAGGGCCTTGCGCTGGTCGGCGGGCTTATTGAGGTGGGGGGTACGACGGCGGTGGCGCATGGTAACCTCTGTCTTGTGTCCTACACTCTTCGGGGATCCTTGCGTTTTGACGCGGTTGTGCTAGCGGTGCAGATGCTTGAGACGGAACCTAAACTCTAGGCCTTGCCTTTTTCGCGGGTGCGGGGCAGTGTCAGACCAAAGCGGGCTTTCAAAGCCTGCACCACCTCTTCGGCAGACTTCTGGCCAAAGTTTTTGATCTCCAGCAGATCTTCCTCGGTATAGAGCAGCAGATCGGCCACCGTGTTGATCTGAGCTCGCTTCAGACAGTTGTAGGCCCGTACCGAGAGCTGCAGCTCCTCGATGGGGATCTGGTTTTTCTGGTTGTCCTCGTCTGGCTTGGGCGGCACAGGAGCATCGAAGCTGACCTCCTGCAGCGGTGCGAACAAGCCCACCAAAATGCGGGCCGCTTGGCTGAGGGCCTCTTGCGGGGTGAGGCTGCCGTTGGTCCAGATTTCTAATACTAGCCGATCTTTTTCCAGGAATTGGCCCACCCGAGCTGCTTCCACAGCGTAGTTCACCTTGCGCACCGGCATGAAGACAGAGTCGATCTGCAGAAAATCAATCGCCATCGCTTTGCTGTCGGAGTAATCGACGGCGCGGTAGCCATGTCCCCGGCCAATCATGAACTCCATTTCCAAAATCGCCCCTTCCGCCAGGGTGGCAATGTGGTGACGGGGGTTGATCACCTCCACATCGCTGGGCAATTGCAGCTTCTCAGCAGTAACTTCCCCTGGCCCCTGAGCCACCAAGCGGCCCACCTGAGTCTCGGGGGAACTGGAGCGCAGCACCAGCTCCTTCATGTTTAGAAGGATCTCCATCACGTCTTCCCGCACCCCCGGCACCGTGGAAAACTCGTGGGTCACCCCGGCAATGCGTACAGCAGTCACCGCCGTCCCCTCCAGATTGGAGAGCAACACCCGCCGCAAAGCGTTGCCCACCGTGATCCCTTGGCCGCGCTCCAGCGGCCCCAAAGCAAATTTGCCGTAGTGAACGCCGTTATCATCCCGATGAGATTCAACACACTCGGTCTGGTAGGCAACAGCACTTGCGCTCGCTCTGCTGCCCAGAGAGTGGGAGAGGGTTCGGCTGGTTTGAATCGTCATGGTGGCCCCGTCCGTCTGGCTCGATATCCGTTTGGAGAACTGATGAAACTTCGAGGTCATCTCACGCTTGGGCAGACCTTCGCTGGGGCATGGCGTAGCTCTGGAGAAAACCCCCTACAGACGCTCGACCAGCCCTCAACGCGGGATCCTTCAGACACGCCGCCGCTTGGGAGGACGGCAACCGTTGTGGGGAATGGGAGTAATATCTCGAATCAGAGTAATTTCCAGGCCCGTTGCCTGTAGAGCGCGAATGGCGGTTTCCCGACCGGCTCCCGGCCCGCTCACCATCACTTCGATCTGGCGCATGCCGTTCTCCATGGCTTGACGCGCCGCACTTTCTGCTGCCATTTGGGCGGCGAAGGGAGTGCCCTTTTTGGCCCCTTTGAAGCCCGTAGAACCTGCCGAGGCCCAAGACACCACATCGCCGTTGGGATCCGTGATGGTGACGATGGTGTTGTTGAAGGTGGACTGAATGTAGGCCACCCCATTGGGGATGTTCTTTTTGACTTTACGTCCGCGCCGTTGCTGCCGAGCCATGATCCAGGTGTCCTTGCAATCGACTGTTTGGGGTTGGGATTCGGGATGGTGGAAGAGTTTTGCCTTCCGCGCAAAGCCGAGCGACTACTTCTTGGCAGGAGCTTTCTTCTTGCCGGCCACCGTTTTCCTGACCCCCTTGCGGGTGCGGGCGTTGGTGCGGGTGCGCTGACCACGCACGGGCAGACCCAGGCGATGGCGACGACCTCGATAGGTGCCGATGTCGATCAGCCGCTTGATGTTCATCGCCTCCTGGCGGCGCAGATCCCCTTCCACCTGGTATTCGCCCTCCACCACCGTTCGCAGGGCGGCCACCTCAGCGTCGGTGAGGTCGCGGGTACGAGTATCCGGATTGATGCCGGTCTTCGCCAAAATTTGGCGGGAGCGGGTCAGCCCAATGCCGTAAATATAGGTCAGGGCAATCTCCACTCGCTTTTCTCGGGGGATGTCAACTCCCGCAATCCGTGCCATAGTCAGGGGTACCTTTCAAATCAAACCAACTCGAACACACTTGCCCAGTAAGGATTGAGTTGCCTGCCTGAGATGGGATCCTCATTCAGAGAAATGTTGCTGTAGAGATGCCGGTCTTGGGATCCATGCTCACCGAGAGGTCTAGCCAACGTTTTGCTCGGTTGTGTCGGAAGCCTTTGCCTCTGTCTCCCATTGCAGGCTGGACACATCCTGCATCGAACCTCTAGCCCTGCCGCTGCTTGTGCTTGGGGTTGGAAGAACAGATCACCATCACCCGACCATGGCGGCGGATGACTCGGCATTTCTCACAGATCCGACGGACGGAAGGCCGCACCTTCATGGTTGATCCTGACAAAACCAGCGAATATCCATTCTATGTTCGTCTGGGCAACCTGTCAAAATGTGTTTGGGTTTGCTGACAGCGAGCGGACAGTCGGGTTGGCTATGCTGGTTGGGCGAGGATCTCCTGAGTCAAAGTAGGCGCGACTGTGGGGTGGAGAAGGCCATGCGGTGGCAATGGCTGGTTGTGCTGAGTGGTGTGCTGGGGCTGGGATCCCCTGTGTTGGGGCAAGGGATCCCTTTGCCGGAGGCAGGCTCTTCCTCTGCTGGGAGGAACTTTTCTGCGGATGGGAACGGCCTGAGGACAGAGGGGGATTGGCTTTTGCCCTTGCGCAGCTCTGCCGATCGCATCGATGGGGTACCGGATCGGGGCTGGGTCGCGGTTGGGCTGTTGGAGGAGCAGGCGGTGACTCTGCTGGATGGGGCCAGCGGGGATCCCCTGTGGCAGGTGGCGGTGGGGTTTGCTCCCAGTGTGGTGCGGGTGGATGAGGCACGGCAGGTGGTCTATGCCTCTGGCCCCAATGCCCCTGGGCTGGTGGCCCTCGATCTGCTGACGGGGGAGCTGATTCAGGCCTATGGGTTGCCGGCAGGGGTTTTGGATATTGCCGTGGATGCGGCCACAGGGCGGGTTTTTGCCTCCCTGCCCTCTGCCCAGAGTTTGGCGGTGATGGCTGCTCCCCTTCGCAGCAGCGGTGCGGAGCACAAACGCCAAAGCGACCCCTCAGAGCAGCCGCAAGCCCGCAATTTGCCGATGCCCGGCCCCCCCTTGGCGCTGGCCTACGATGCGCAGCGGGGATCCCTGTTTGTGGGTCTAGCCGGGGAGGATCCCCTCAGTTTGCTGGTGGTCAACCCGGACAATGGGGAGCTGTTGGCCCGTTGGCGGGGCGGTCATACTCCGGAAGCCATGGCCCTGGATGCCGAACGGCAACGCTTGGTGGTGCTCAACTCGGGCAGCCAAGATCTAACAGTGCTGGATCTGAGCCGCAGCGGCGAGGCCCTGCAGCGGGTTGGCCTGGATTGGCGACCGACGCGGCTGGCCCTTTCCCCTGATGGACGTTGGGCTTACGTGACCTCCCGCGATAGCGACCGCCTGCAACTGGTGGATTTGCAGACGGGGCGATTGGCAGCCTCACTGCGGCTGCAGGGACAACCGACGGGTCTGGTGATGTTAGACGGTCGGGATCTGTGGGTGGTGGCAGCAGGGATCCCAGCTTTGCGCCGTTTGCAGGATATTCAGGCTCAAGTTGGCGACGGCGGGACAGAGGTCCTGAACGGGGGAGTCCCCTCTCCAGGCAACCGCGGTGTGGTGACCGGGCGGGTGCTGGATATTGCCGGCCAACCCGTTCAGACCGGGGTTTTGCACCTGGCCGCCACGCCAACCCAACCCAGGCAAACCGTCCGCATTGCTGCCGACGGCACTTACGTGCTGCCGGAACTGCCGGCCGGCCTGTATTTGGTGGATGTGGAGGTGCCGGGTTTTCCCCTGACCAGCACCCAGGTGGAAGTCCGGGCCGGCTTTGTCTCCACTCAGGATATTCGCCTGCCGCCAGGGGAACCGACCCGCCAGCCGGAGGGCATTGGCCTTTTGCCGGATGAACCCGTTTACTCGGATGAGCTGGCCCGCCACCTCAGCATGGCCCTGAAGGAGTTGCAGCCCCAGCGACCGGTGATCCTCTTGAAGGGGCCTTTGGGGCCGGATCCTCGGTTTGAGCCGCTTCTGCCCCTCACCCAGGGCCTGACTTTGTTGGATCGGGATGAGCGCTACACCTCCGATTTGGCCAAGCTGAAGGCCATCGGGGATGCCCTGGGATTGCGCTATATCCTCTTGACCCAGATGCAGATCTCGCGGGACTACAACCGCCAGGGCAACTCTCTGCTGAATACAGCCTTACGCTTTGTGGCCCCGACGGTGCCGGTGGAAATTCCCAACTTCACCCCCAACCAGCTGCGCAGCCGCGGGGTGGTGGTGGTGGTGGACTTGCAGAGGGATCGACCTGGGGATCGGGCTCGCTACTACGAAGCCTATGGGCGGGATGATGTGGGCGGGGATCCGATGTTTGAAGATGCGGCAGCGGGCCTGTTTCGGCTGCAGGTGCGCAACATGGTGCCGGTGTTTGTCCAACAATGGCAAACCAACAACCCCTTTTCGGGGTGAGGATCCCTGCAGCAGGATCTTGCCCTGTTCGCGTCAGGGGTGCGGAGCAGAATAGAACCGACTGCTACTACCGGATGCAACCTTCGCCATGCCTTTTTTCTTCTTTCATCCTCTCCGGCACAGGATTAGCTATCGCTACGCAACGCTCTCGCGAACAGGCAGTCTGGCCCTCTGCGGCTGGCTGGCACTGGCTTCAGGAGCGCTGGCTCAGGCTCCGGCCACCCCCATTCCGCGGTTGACGCCGTTGTTTCCCTCCCAAAACAGAGGGCAGCCCCAGGGAACAGCACGGCTGGTGGGGCAGGTGAGCAACAGCGTGGGACAACCTGTGGCGGGGGCACAGGTGCAGTTGGAGGGCATGGAGAACCCCAATCAGCCGATTCAAACCGATGAGCGGGGCGCTTTTGAGCTAGACCAAGCCCCAGCCGGGCGTTGGCTGTTGACGGTGTGGCACCCCGACTATGAAAAGGCAGAGCAGGAGATCCTCCTGCAAGCGGGCCTGACCACCCCTGTGGATGTGGTTTTGCAGGTGCCCATTCGGCCTCAACCCCGTCGTCGCCTTGGCATTTTGGGGGTGGGAGGGTTGGAGCACACCCAACTGTTGGGCCAGCGCCTGGCCATAGAGGCAGTGCGTCTGGGCTTGATCCCCAACGGCGAGAAGGTGGTGCCTCTGGACAACCGTCGCATTCAGCCCATTTTGCAGAAGGTGGGCTGGCCCATCTACGAGCTGTTTGAGTGGGATCGCCGCAAGCCGGAGGCGGTGGGCCAATTTTTCGATTACCTGGGCCTGGAAGCCATCGTCATCGCCCGCGTCGATGTCCTCACCCGACCGGCTTCGCCAACGGAGCTGAGCCTGCGTTCCCGCAGCCGCCTGGAACTGTGGCGGTTTGATGAGCAAGGCAACCTTGTGGTAGATATCCTGGCCGAGGCCAGTCGCGATCAGGTGGAGCGGAGCAACCTCAATGCTGCCGAGCTGGCCCAGCTTTATCAAATCCAAGTCACCCAGATGGCTGCTGAGGTGGGATCCCGCTGGAAGGAGCATCACCCGCTGGCCCAGTACCTAGAACTGGCTCAGGGAGAAGCCCCACCCCCACGCTCTCGCCTGGATACGGCTGTGGAGCTGCGCATCCCCTCTGCCACACCGACTCCCTAGGTCTTAAGCAGAACAGCTCCGGGATCTCTTCTGTTGTCGTGAAAGGGATTGTCCTGTAAACTACCCGACTCCGACCGCTAAAG
>NZ_JANSHS010000129.1:0-5638 GCF_047461695.1 Synechococcus sp. R6-7 | reverse complement strand
AGCTTATTATTGACTAGAGTCATGCTCTCGACAGTAGGGCAAGACCTCTGCTTCAATCTGCCGCTCGAACAGGTTGTAGGGGGGCTGGGCGGTGTGCAGAGGAGCCACCCGGCGAAACCGATCCATCTGTTCGGGGGAAAAGTTGCTGACCCCAATGGCGCGGATCTTGCCCTGCTGCAGCAACTGCCCCAGAAACGCCGCCGTTTCTTCGATCGGTTCCAAGGGATCCGGCCAATGAATTTGGTAGAGATCGATCACATCTGTTTGCAAGCGGCGCAGAGAATCCTCCAGTTCTTGGGCCAAGCGAGGCAGGCTGGAGTTGCGCACCACTTTGTTGTTTGTCCACTCCAGTCCCGCTTTGGTGGCGAGAACCACCCGATCGCGGCAACCTGAGTCTTTGATCGCTTGCCCCAGCACTTCCTCCGAAACACCCAGTCCGTAGATGGGAGCGGTGTCGAAGGTGGTTATGCCCAAATCAATGGCTTTGCGAATCGTGGTGTAAGATTCCTGGCGGTCGGAAGGGCCCCACCAGCCGCCGCCCATCGCCCAAGTGCCCAGGCCCACCCGGCTCAACCTTAGCCCTGCATCTGCGAGGGTGACGAACTCCATGGCTGCTCCTGCTGAACCCCGATCCTCCCACTGTGGCCAGGGATCCTCTCCAAAAATCTAGCAGACATTGCTGACAGCAGCCGAGGTTGCGTGAACGACCCAAGCCTGTGACCGGGGTTGGAAGGAGAGGCTTTTGACTCTGCTGTTGTAAGGAACTGAATCGATAGGATCCCATTCAAGAGCTGCAGCGTCTCTCAACCCAGAACTTTTGCGAGGAATGGCTCCATGAAGCCCACTTTTCTTGTCTCTACTGTCAGCTCCGTCGGTATGGCTCTCCTGTGGGGATCCCTTCTGGCTGGAAGGGCTGCCCAAGCGCAGGTGATCACCCCTCTTTTCCCCTCTGGAACTCCCATCCCCGTCGAACCCTTGCCCCCCAGCCCGGACATTCCCACCCTGCCCATTGTGCCGGATCCCCGGCCTGTGCCGGCAACCCCTGCTCCCCAGCGACCGCTGCCCAGGGGGAGTTTTGAGGAGATCAGCCGCTACTTCCGCGATCTCAACCGCGCCAAAAACCTGGCCCGTCAAGCTGCCGAGATCGCCAATGGGGGCCTACAGCGCTATCGCGCCGAAGCTTCCATGCACGGGGCAGCCATCGACTCGCCGTTTGAAGAGTTTGAAGATGCTTGGATCTTCACCTTCCGGGGGGGAGAGCCCGGCTTTGTCCAGCCCAGCATTGAAACCCAGGTGCGGGTGGACAGGCGCACCTTTCAAACCACCATCCTCTACAACGGCCCCATCCGCTCTCTGCGCTGAGGGATCCCTGGCATAATCAAAAAAAGGCAAGGGATCCAAGCTATGACCAAGTTTGTCTTCGTCACCGGTGGAGTGGTCTCCAGCATCGGCAAAGGCATTGTGGCGGCTAGCTTGGGTCGCCTCCTCAAATCCCGCAACTACACGGTGTCGATTTTGAAGCTGGATCCCTATATCAATGTGGATCCCGGCACCATGAGCCCCTACCAACATGGGGAAGTGTTTGTTACCGACGATGGCGCCGAGACCGACCTGGACTTGGGCCACTACGAGCGCTTCACCGACACCAACATGTCTAAGCTCAACAACGTCACCACCGGCTCCATCTACCAGGCCGTGATCCACAAAGAGCGGCGCGGCGATTACCAGGGCAGCACGGTGCAGGTGATCCCCCATGTTACCCAAGAGATCAAAGAGCGCATCCGGCGGGTGGCCCGCGAGACCAACCCCGACGTGGTGCTGGTGGAGGTGGGGGGCACGGTGGGAGATATCGAGTCTTTGCCCTTTTTGGAGGCCATCCGCCAATTTCGCAAGGATGTGGGCCGGGCCAATGTCGCCTATGTGCATGTCACCCTGGTGCCCCTGATCAAAGCGGCAGGGGAGATGAAAACCAAGCCTACCCAGCACTCGGTGAAGGAGCTGCGCTCCATTGGCATCCAGCCAGATGTGTTGGTGTGCCGCTGCGAGCAGCCCCTGCCCCGCAGCATCAAAGAGAAGATCTCCGAGTTTTGTGACGTGCCGGTAGAATGCGTCATCCAGGCGCAGGATGCCCCCAGCATCTACGACGTGCCTCTGGTGCTGGAGCAGGAGGGGTTGGCGCAGCGGGTTCTGGAGATTCTCAACTTGGATCCGCAGCAGCCAGATCTACGGGAGTGGGAGCTCCTGGTGCAGCGGCTGCACCACCCCCAAGAGCAGGTGGAGATTGCCATTGTCGGCAAATACGTGCGCCTTACGGATGCCTATCTTTCCGTGGCCGAGGCCCTGCGCCATGCTGGGCTAGCCCTCAATGCCGGCGTTACCTTGCGCTGGATCTCTTCTGAGGAAGTCGAGGAGCGGGGGCCGGAAGCCCTACTGGCTGGTGTGGATGGGGTAGTGGTGCCGGGGGGGTTTGGCAATCGCGGCATCGAGGGCAAGGTGGCTACCATCCGCTACGTGCGCGAGCAAGGCATTCCCTTCCTAGGGCTGTGTCTGGGCATGCAGTGCGCGGTGATCGACTGGGGATGTCACATTGCCCACCTGGAGCGGGCCAACAGCTACGAGTTTGACCCCGATACCCCCCACCCGGTGATCAGCCTCTTGCCGGAGCAGAAAGATGTGGAAGATCTGGGAGGAACCCTGCGGCTGGGCCTCTATCCCTGTCGCATCATGCCCAATACCCTAGCGGCCAAGCTCTACGGTGAGGCCATCATCTACGAGCGGCACCGCCATCGCTATGAGTTTAACAATGCCTACCGCAGCCTTTTTCTGGACTCTGGTTATATCATCAGCGGAGTCTCGCCGGATAACCGCTTGGTGGAGATTATCGAGCTGCCCAGCCACCCCTTTTTCATCGCCACCCAGTTCCATCCGGAGTTTCGCTCCCGCCCCAACCGCCCCCACCCCCTCTTTTTGGGGTTGATCGAAGCTGCCCTGCGCAGCCGCCCTCAGCCTCACCCCCTGCAGTTGCAGAAGATGGGCTAGTTGACAGATCCCTTGTCCAAAAGTGGGGGCACGCCTCTGGTCCTGGTTCTGCAGAGCTTTGCTGAACATAAACTGCTGCGGAATCCTGGGTTTCGCCTGTGGAGCAGCCGTGGCCTACTGCCTAAAACGAGGTCATCCAATCTGCCAAAATTTCCTGTCGGCGTGGATGGCGCAGTTTGCGCATGGCTCGTGCTTGAATTTGTCGGACGCGCTCTCGAGACAGGCCGAAGAGCTGACCAATTTCGGAGAGAGTGTGCAGGTGGCCATCTTTCAGCCCATAGCGGAGCTTGAGGATTTCTTGCTCTCGGGGGCTGAGCTGCTCCAGCATTTCTTCCAGTTGGGCAGACAGCAGGTGCAAGTCCATTTGGGATTCGGGAGTGAGGCTGTTGGCGTCCTCGATAAGCTGCATCAGCTCCCTATCCTCCTCTTTGCCAACTGGAGTATGTAGCGAAAGGGTTTGGCGACCGGCTTCCAAGAGGGTTAAGAGAGCGTCCAGCTTGTCGGGGGAAATCTCCAGAGCTTTGGCAATTTCCGCTTGGGTGGGGCGACGGTTTAGGGTCTCGGTCAGCTCCCGCCGGATCCGCTTCACCTGGTTGAGCTTTTCTACCATATGCACCGGGATCCGCACCAGGCGCCCCTGATTGGCAACGGCGCGGGTGATCCCTTGGCGAATCCACCAGTAGGCGTAGGTGGAAAACTTGTAGCCGCGTTCGTACTCAAATTTTTCTGCGGCCCGGATCAGGCCGATGGTGCCTTCTTGAATCAGATCCAGAAACGGCACACCGCGATTTAAGTACTTTTTGGCAATCGAGACCACCAGGCGCAGGTTGGCCCTAACCAATTCCCGTTTCGCCCGTTCCCCGGCGGCTCCCCCCTCTGCAATCAGCCGTCCCAATTTCACTTCCTGCTCGGCATTGAGGAGTGGGTAGCGAGCCATTTCCCGCAAAAATACGCCCACTGAGTCTTCCGAAAGCGAGGCTTGGGTCGCTCGGTTGCCGGGTTTGCTGAGCCGTACCTCAACCCGTTTCGGTGGGGGGGGACAATTCTGAACAGCTACATCCATCCCATTCGGTTGAGACTTCATACAAACTCACATCCACAAGCGGATGTTGGAAACTTTGCTTGGATACAGGACAGAACCGGTTGACCCTTCAGCAAACCCAGCTCCCTGCAGACACAGGGCAGAGACCTCGCCGGATTTCAAGAGGCTACTCGATTTCTCTAGGTTCAGACTTCAGCTTTTGCTAAGGTGGGGCGCAGGCCAAGCACCCCCGTGATGGTAACGGTCAGCATCCGGTAGGATTGTTAAACTGACTACAGAGTTGACCTTGTTTTGCAGTGCACCATGCCACGCCAACGGAAGAAATCGGATTTGCCCAGCAAGATTTGTCTCACCTGTCAGCGACCCTTCACCTGGCGCAAAAAGTGGGCCGACTGTTGGTCGGAGGTGAAATACTGTTCTGAGCGGTGTCGCAATCATCGCCCCAAGGGATCCCTGCCTGCTTCCCGGCAAGACGGTTGGGACGGATAATGTTGTCTCAGGATCAGGACATAAGGGTTTGGATCTGTCGGGGTTGGCGATGCGGTTTCTCAAGTGGCTGTTGCACAATCCCCACGAGACAGAAGAGGAGGATCCCTTTTTGCGGGCCATCACCCGCCTGGAAAGCCTGATCTCGAAGCTACTGTCAATTTTGATGATCGGGCTAATCGTAGTAGCAGTGGTGGACTTGGCCCGGTTCTTGGTGGCAGATTTGTTGACCGAGCCAACTGGGTTTTTCTCCACCACTTTAATCGAGATCTTCGGCCTCTTTTTAAATATTCTGATTGCGCTGGAAATTCTGGAGAACATTACCGCCTACTTGCAAAAGCAGGTGGTGCAGGTGGAGTTGGTGATCGTCACCTCTTTGATTGCGGTGGCCCGCAAGATCATCATTTTCGATTTCGAGAAGCTGGGGGGGTTGGAGCTCATTGGCTTGGGGGCAGCGACGTTGGCCCTCTCGGTAAGTTATTGGCTGGTGCGGCGAGCCAAGTCTCCATCCAAGTCCGGGGAAGATTAAGCTCGGACAGAATCCTGGTACGATGGGGATGGAGCTTTCCTGCAAGAATTGTGCGTGCGCGATCTAAGTTGGCCAGCCTGGTGAAGTTAGCTGTGCTGATGGTGGTGCTTTGGGTGGGGTTGAGTGCTCTCCCTGTTTTGGCCCGCCTGCATTCTTCTCGCGATTTGCTCCTGGCACAACACTTGGGCAAACCCGTGAAAACCTACAACAATCCCCCCCCGATGGTGATCGACCCGGCCAAGTCCTACACGGCCACGATGGAGACCACCGCCGGCACAATGGTTCTGGAGCTGTTCCCGCAAGAAGCTCCCCTCGCCGTCAACAATTTCGTCTTTTTGGCCAACGACCACTTCTACGATGGTGTCATCTTTCACCGCGTGATTCGGGGCTTCATGATCCAAGGTGGGGATCCCACGGGTACAGGGCGGGGTGGGCCGGGCTACCGCTTTCCCGATGGGCCGGTGCAACGTCCCTACAGCCGCGGCACTTTGGCTATGGCCAATGCTGGCCCCAACACCAACGGCAGCCAGTTTTTTATCATG
>NZ_JANSHS010000128.1:0-4968 GCF_047461695.1 Synechococcus sp. R6-7 | reverse complement strand
CCCCGCCTATAGCCTGCCGGAATTGGTGCAACTGATGGAGCGGCCCCGCAAATTCTTGATCATGGTCAAGGCGGGTGCGCCGGTAGACGCGGTGATTGACGAGCTTAAACCCCTGCTGGATCCGGGGGATATCATCATCGACGGCGGCAACTCCCTCTACACCGACACCGATCGCCGTGCCGAAGCCCTCGCCCCCACCGG
Source organism: Synechococcus sp. R6-7 (assembly GCF_047461695.1). NCBI lineage: Bacteria > Bacillati > Cyanobacteriota > Cyanophyceae > Synechococcales > Synechococcaceae > Synechococcus > Synechococcus sp. R6-7. Next base: position 4,767 of record NZ_JANSHS010000128.1, on the reverse strand, counting down.
GATCCACTTTGTCGGCATGGGAGTGAGCGGCGGGGAAGAGGGAGCCCTGAACGGCCCCAGCCTCATGCCCGGCTGCAGCCCAGAGGCCTACCAACAACTGGAGCCCATCTTGGCCAAAATTGCCGCTCAAGTGCCAGACGGCCCCTGTGTCACCTACCTGGGGCCCAAAGGGGGCGGGCACTACGTGAAGATGGTACACAACGGCATCGAATACGGCGATATGCAGCTGATCGCCGAGGTCTACGACCTAATGCGCAGGGCTTTGAAGCTGTCGGCCTCGCAGATGCAGGAGATTTTTCAGGCTTGGAATGAAACAGAGCTGGAATCTTTCCTAATTGAAATTACCGCCAAGATTTTCCAAACCCTGGATCCGGAAACCGGCAAGCCGTTGGTGGATCTCATCCTGGATAAGGCTGGGCAAAAAGGCACCGGTTTGTGGACAGTCAAGGACGCTCTAGATCTGGGGGTACCAGTGCCCACCATTGAAGCGGCGGTGCAAGCTCGCATCCTCTCGTCGATGAAAGAGGAACGGGTGGCTGCCTCTGCCCAGTTGAAGGGGCCCGACGCCACTTTTGAAGGGGATCCCGATCGCTTTATCCAAGATCTGCGCGCTGCTCTCTATTGCTCCAAAATCTGCTCCTATGCTCAGGGGATGGCCCTGCTCAAAAAAGCCACCGTTGCCCACGGCTACGTCTACACCTTCAGCGAGATTCCGCGGATTTGGAAAGGGGGCTGTATCATCCGCGCCCGCTTCCTGGGCGAGATCCAGTCGGCCTACAAACGGGATCCAGAGCTGGTGAACCTGCTCTTGGATGAGGAATTCGAGCAGGCCATCCGGGAGCGGCAGGGATCCTGGCGGCGGGTGGTGGCCACAGCGGCGGCCTTGGGGATCCCGATCCCGGCCATCAGCGCTTCTTTGGCCTACTACGACAGCTACCGTACCGCCAACCTGCCCCAGAACCTCACCCAAGCCCAGCGGGACTTCTTCGGGGCCCACACCTTCGAGCGCATCGACAGGCCGGGCGTCTTTCACCATGAGTGGAATGCCTGTTGCCGTTAGCAATGCGTAGCATCAAGAGGTCTCCGGAAAAAAGTTGAACCGCGCACCTCCGTATGGAAAGGCTCCCCTTCCTGAGGAAAATCCTCGCGGAAATGGGCCCCGCGGCTTTCCTCCCGCAGCAGCGCCCCCTGAGCTACCAGACGGGCCAGCAAAAGCAGACTGCCTGCCTCAGCCTCTTCCCGGGTGGCCCAAGGCTTTTCCTGCAGGGGAAGTGCCTTGACAAAGGTCAGAAAAGCCCGCAGCCGTGTTCCCTCGCGCACAACGCCCAAAGCTTCCCCAACTCGATGCCTGAGAGCCGGCAGGATGTCGGGAGACGTCGCCAGAACGGGTAGCCTCTGCAGCTGTCGGGGAAAGCTCACCTCTCCCAAATCTTGCAAGGCAGCCAAGGCGGCCCGCTTGCCCATAACCAGCCCCTCCAAGAGACTGTTGGAAGCCAAGCGATTGGCTCCGTGCAGACCCGTGGAAGCCACCTCCCCAGCAGCATAAAGGCCCGGCAGTCCGGTGAAGCCGAAAGCGTCCGTTCGGATCCCACCCATCACGTAGTGAGCCGCGGGAACAACTGGGAGCAGATCCTTCGTGGGATCCAGCCCCAAGGCGCGGGCAGAGGCAACAACGGTGGGAAAGCGCTCCTCCAGATGTTCGACGACCCGCAGATCCAGGTAGGTTCCCCCTGTCTGCTGCCGCTCCCAGAAAACGGCTCGAGCTACCACATCCCGCGGCGCCAGCTCTCCCTGCTCCGCATACCGAGGCATGAAACGCTCCCCCAAGGCGTTGAGGAGAACGGCCCCTTCTCCTCTTACTGCCTCGCTCACCAGCGCTCCATTGGGCAAAGCCGTGGGGTGAAATTGCACAAACTCCAGATCCCTGAGGATGGCCCCTGCCCGCCAAGCCAGCACCATTCCGTCGCCGGTGGCCCCCGGGGGAGCTGTCGAGACGGGGAAGAGGCTGCCAAATCCTCCCGTAGCCAGGAGAACTGCCCCGGCCCTCACCTCCACCGGCCCCTCAGGGCCAAGAAGCAAGGCCCCCGCCACCCTGTCCCCCGCCAGCAAAAAGCTGAGGGCTGTGTAGCCCTGCAAAGGCAGCCTGTTGAGACGAGCCAGCAAACCTCTCAGGAGCCACAGTCCGCTCCGATCCCCCCCCAGATGGCGTACCCGCGCTTGGGAGTGGCCCCCTTCCCGGACAGGTTGGGGATGGAAAGGAAGGCCCCAGCGCAAAAGTCTCTCCAGGTGCAAGGGTGCTTCCTCCACAATGGAGCGAGCCACCTTTTCTTCCACCAGGCCGCGGCCCGCTTGCAAGGTGTCTTGGATATGGGCTTCTACGTCCGCCTCATCCACAGGAAAAGCCACCCCACCCTGCGCCCAAGGGGTAGAGCCAGAGGGAAGGGGATCCTTGCTTACCACCAGAGTTGTCGCCCCCTGGGCTTCGGCCCACAGGGCTGCGTACACCCCCGCCACCCCTGCTCCCAGGATCAACAGGTCTGTTTCTAACAAGGGCGGCGCCCCGTTCTTCCCCTCCACCTCTAGGCTCCGGCGGGCACTGCCAGCATGGCCAGGATGGAACGGCGAGCCTTCTCAGCCACCTCCTGGGGCACCTGGATCACGTAGCGCATCTCCTGCAGGGAGCGGTAAATCTTTTCCAAGGTAATCTTCTTCATGTACTCGCAGACGGCTTCTGCCTTGACAGGGATGAACGTTTTGTCTGGAGCTTCTTTCTTGAGCCGGTGAAGAATGCCCACCTCGGTGGCCACCACAAACTCGCGGCTTTCTGAAGCTTTGGCGTAGCGCACCATGCCCTCGGTGGAGAGCAGCTTGGCATCCGGTTTGAGGAAGAGACAGCTAGAGCCGCAACTGCACTCCGGGTGAATGAGGAACTCTGCTCCAGGGTGCTCTTCCACCATCGCCTTGAGGTGCTCTTCCCGGATGCCAACATGCACGTGGCACTCTCCCGGAAAGAGATCCAGCTCCCTTCCGGTTACTTGAGCAACGTGGGCTCCCAGAAACATATCCGGCACGAAGAAGATGGGGCGATCCGGGGGCAGGCTGGCCACCACTTGAACTGCGTTGGCGCTGGTTACGCAGACATCTGCCAGAGCCTTGATCTCGGCAGCGGTGTTGACGTAGGCCACCACCAGGCCCTCAGGGCAGGCTGCCTTCCACCGCAGCACATCTTGCGGGCGAATGCTATCGGCCAAGGAACAGCCCGCCTCCAGATCCGGCAGCAGCACCGTCTTTTCCGGGTTAAGGATGGCAGCCGTCTCCGCCATAAAATGCACGCCCGCAAAGACAATCACCTGGGCGCTCGTCTTTTGAGCCTCCCGAGCCAGTCCTAAGGAGTCTCCCACAAAGTCCGCCACCTCTTGAACTTCAGGGAGCTGATACGAATGCGCGAGGATAACTGCCTGCCTTTCCTGTTTGAGCCGGGCAATCTCCTGGACGATTGTGGCAGTGTTGTGTAGCAATGGGGTTTCTCCCTTCATTTTCGACTTCTTGTCGCGACAGCGTTGCGTAGCAATAACGGTTTTGTTCCTCTGGAGGCTGGACACGATCTGAGGACTTTGTCCCGCTAATGCGTTTGCAGGAGCAGCGCGCAGCAATAACGGAAAGCCCATCTCCTGGAGTTGGTCGACTCTGCTTTGGGGGGTATCTGAGCCGGCAAGAGAAGCAACCCCCAACCCAGATGCCCGGCGAAGCCTTTCGCGGCGCCCGGTTGAGCTGGAGCTGGGCTTAGGTTGTCTTCTCAAAGTAGCATCAGTCGCAACAGCGTTGCGTAGCAATAAAGCAGTGTCCAGCGAGGACTTGGCTCAGGGTCACACCACCAGCAAAGAGAGATCCAAAGCCTTGGCCGAGTGGGTGAGCGCCCCGACGCTGACGTAATTCACGCCTGCCTCGGCCACTTGCCTGGCCCGTTCTGGGGTCATGTTGCCGCTGGCCTCCAGGGGAACTCTCCCTCCCACCCGTTGGACGGCGGCCTGGGTTTCTTCCAGGGTGAAGTTGTCCAGAAGGATGAGATCGGCTCCTGCTGCCAAAGCCTCTTCCAGTTCCTGGAGATCCCGCACCTCCACCTCCACCTTGAGGTGGTGGGGAGCACCTTCCTTGGCCCGCTTGACGGCTGCCAAAACGCCTCCCGCGCCGCGGTCGCAACAGCGTTGCGTGGCAATGATGTGGTTTTCCTTGATCAAAATGCCGTCGAACAGCCCAAAGCGGTGGTTTTTGCCGCCCCCTACCCGTACAGCATACTTCTCCAGGGCGCGCAGGCCGGGAGTGGTCTTGCGGGTGTCCAGAAGCTGGGTTGAGGTTCCCCGGAGAGCCTCTACATAGGTGCGGGTGAGGGTGGCAATGCCGGACAGCCTTTGGAGAAGATTGAGCGCCAGCCTCTCCCCCGCCAGAATGCCCTTCAGGGATCCCTTGAGGTGGGCCACCTCTTGACGGACAGCCACCCTGGCCCCTTCCTCCACTCCAGGGATGAACTCCACCTGGGGATCCGCCAGCCGAAAAACCCGCTTGGCAATCTCCAGGCCGGCCAGGATCCCTGTCTCCTTGGCCAGGATTACCGCCTCACCCTCCAGTCCTGGGGGTAGGGTCAGCTCTGTGGTGAGGTCGCCGTGCCCCAGGTCTTCCCACAGCCAAGCGCAAAGGGTCTCCTCTGGTAAGTAAACTTCTTCCATTTTCGGTTTGGTTTTAGCTAGACCGCCGGGAAGCCCCGCCCTC
>NZ_JANSHS010000127.1:0-8640 GCF_047461695.1 Synechococcus sp. R6-7 | reverse complement strand
TGTGGAGATCGATGGTGGCAGCCGCAGAGCTCAACTCCTTGGCTTCCAGGCCCTGCAGATCCAGCAATCTGTTGATTAGCTCGATTTCAGCTTGACATTCTTCCAGGGCAATGCGGTGGTATTGGCGCTGCTTCTCGTTGAGAGGAGTGCGGCCCAATAGCTCCAGGGCCAGCTTGATCTTGGTGAGGGGGGTGCGCAGCTCGTGGGAAACGCTGGCCAGAAAGCTATCCTTGAGGCGGCTGAGCTGCTGCAGATCCTGCACCTGGCAGGCCAACTGGGCAGTGCGTTCTTGCACCTTGGCTTCTAGGGCTTGGTTGAGTTCCCGCAGGTGGCGTTGGGCTTGGCTGGCCTGGATCAGGTGGCGGATGCGCCGCTTCAAAACCGACCAGCGAATGGGTTTGGAAATGTAATCGCTGGCCCCGGCAGCAAAGGCTTCATCCACGCAGGACTCATCTTCCAGCGCCGTGACGATGAGAATGGGCAGATCCGAGTTTTGAGCATGGAGGCGGCGACAGCACTCAAACCCATCCAAATCTGGCATGACCGCATCCAGCAACACCATATCCACTGGGTGTTGAGCGGCTAGCTGCAGACAGACTTCGCCGCTGCTGGCTTCCAGGACTTGGTAGCCTTCTCGCTCAAGGGCGTAGCGAACCAAGAGTCGCTGGCTGGGCTCATCCTCCGCGATCAACAACAACGGCTTCTTTTCAGGAGAGGGGGATCCCGCCTGGGCCTCAGGAACCGCCGGCGAGCTGGCCGGAGGATGGGGATTAGGCCTCAGCATAGGCATTGAGAGGAGAGGGAGAAAGGCTCTGCACTCAGGAGGAGAGACTGAGGATAACTTGCCGATATGCCACTTCTAGCTTCTGCACGGCTTGCTCTATAGTGTCCCATTTTACAGAACTGGCTGGCTCGGCATGAACCAGCTTTTCCAACTGCTGACACAGCTCGGCCAGACGTTTGGCGCCCAGGGTGCTGCTGCCGCCTTTGAGGCGGTGGGCCAACCGAGCAATGGCTTGGGGATCCCGCTGCTCTAGGGCCTGCCGCAGGGATCCCAATAGAGCTTCGCTGTCCTGCCGGTAGGTTTGGATCATCTCCTGCCAGGCTTCTGGAGAGCTGAAGACTGCCCGCATCTGGGCGAGGATAACGGGGTCGAGGGGTGGATCCTCTTCTTGGCTGGCCGGGATGGGAAGGGGAAGGGATCCCTGAAGAACCCGGACTAGGGTAGCCGGCTCCAAGGGTTTGGTGAGGTAGCCATCTACCCCGGCAGCTTGGGCAGCAGCACGGCCTTCCGAAAACACATTGGCCGTGAGGACAACAATGCGAGGCTGGCGCTCAGGAGGCAGTTCAGCGCGGATGCGACGGGTGGCCGAAAGACCATCCAGCTCCGGCATTTGCATGTCCATCAACACCAGATCGTAGGGGCGCAGGCGCAGAGCTTGGACGGCTTCCAGACCGTTGCCGACTATGTCGGGCCGGTAGCCCAATCGCTCCAGCATGAGGCGAATCACCTTCTGGTTAACCGGGTTATCCTCTGCCACCAGGATCTGAAGCGGGTAGCGGCTGGCCAGGGTAGCGTCCCAAATGGAGGGAGGAGCGGCGGGAGAGGAAGATAAGGAGGAAGGAGCTTTTTCTCCCACAAGCCCCAGCAGCAGCTTCCGCAGTTGGGAGGCTTTGACCGGCTTGGCCAAAGCGGGGAGAGGGTCTGCTGTGGAGATGAAGTTGCGCCCCGTCAGCACTATGGGCAACAGGTGGGGTTGCGCTTTCCGCAGGTTAGCCGCCAAGGTTAGGCCATCCTGGCCTGGCAGAGTGGCATCCAGCAGGGCTAGGTCAAAAGAATGGGTTCTAGCTGCAGCCTGGGCTTCTGCCGCCAAGGCGCAACAGGTTACCTCCATGCCCCAAGCGCTCAGCAGTCGGGATAGCAACTGCCGTTGACTGGCGTTGTCTTCCACCAGCAAAACCCGCTTGCCGGCCAAGCACGGATCCGGTGCGGCGGTTGGCAACAGCTCCTGGTCTGGCCTCTTTAGGGGGATGCGAAAGCGAAAAGTGGATCCCTGGCCCGGCTGACTTTCCACCCCGATTGCTCCCCCCATGAGCTGGCAGAGACGCTGGCTGATGGCCAAGCCCAGGCCGGTGCCCCCAAACTGGCGGCTGATGGAGCTATCCACCTGGCTGAAGGGCTTGAAGAGGCGATCCAATTTTTCGGGGGGAATGCCAATGCCTGTATCCCGCACCTGAACGCTTACCCACTGCTTTTCAGGATCCCTCTCCCCGGCCTCGACGGTCACCACCACCTCTCCCCGGGGGGTGAACTTGATGGCGTTGCTGAGCAGATTGGCCAGGATTTGGCGCAGCCGGTTGGGATCCCCTATCAAGGTTGGCGGCAGGCTGGGATCCACCCAAGCCACCAGTTCCAGATCCTTGCTCTGGGCTTGGGCGGCCATCAAATCCAGCAGCTCTTCCACCAACTGCGGCAAGGAAAAGGGTATTTCCTCCAGTTCCAGTTTTTGGGACTCGATCTTGGAGAAATCGAGGATGTCGTTGATTAGGTTCAGCAGCACCTCGCCTCCATAGCGGATGGTCTGTACCCAATCCTGCTGCTGCGGATCCAAGGAGGTGTCCAGGAGTAGACTGGTCATCCCCAAAATGGCGTTGATGGGGGTGCGGATCTCGTGGCTGATGGTGGCCAGGAACTCGCTCTTGGCCCGGCTGGCGGCTTCGGCAGCTTCCTTGGCTGCTTTCATCTGCTCTTCTGCCAGCTTGGCTACGGTGATATCCCGTCCGGCGGCGTAGAACAGGGATCCGGCCAAAGAGGCTCGCCACTCGATGAAACGATAGCTGCCGTCCTGGGTGCGGTAGCGGTTGACAAAGTGATCCAGCTGTTCTTCTTCGATAAGCTGCTGCATGGCCGCCTGTGTGGCGGGGACATCTTCCGGGTGAACCCACTCCAAAAACGGTCGGCTCTGGAGCTCCTGCAGGGAATAGCCCAGGGTGGTCTCCCAGGCGCGGTTGAGACGGCGAAAGTACCCTTGGGCATCGGCAATGCAAAGCAAATCCAGAGCTACCGAGAAAAACTGCTCCAGCTCCGCTTCTGCCGACTTGCGGGCAGTGATGTCCACCGCGGTAAACACCCAACACGGGATCCCGCGCAAGACAAGGGGCTGCACAAACACGTCTTCCCAGACAACTCGGCCATCCTGCCGCTGCCAGTGCCACTCAAAGCGGGCGGATCCCTGCTGGCGGGCTTGCTCCAAGTAGGACTGCAGCGAGAACTCCCCGCCCCGAAGAGCCTGGCGATAGGGAGACTGCTCGCAAGCGTCGAAGGCCCGCAGCTCCTCCAGGCTGGAGAAGCCATAGGCCGAAATGGCTTGGGAGTTGGCCTCCAGGATCTCGCTCGTCTCTGCATGGCGGATGAGGATGGCCACAGCGGCATTCTCAAACAGAGCCCGGAACTTCTGCTCGCTTTCCTGGACGGCCTGCTGGGATCGCACCCTGTCGGTAACATCGCGGACGATCACCACCACCTCTTGGGGGTTGAGGGGCACAATGCGCACCTCTTCGTGGCGGGTCTCCCCTTCAATCTCGATGCTTTGGTCGTAGCGCTGCCGCGTCTGGGTAGCTATAGCCTGCTGAACAAAGAAAAGCCGCCGCTCGGCCAACTCCGGTGGCAAAAGCTCCTGCAGGGATCGGCCCACGTAGGTGTCGGGTGAGCTATAGGGAACAACCTCGCCCCCCCAGACAAAGCTCAAGCAAATGCCCTGGCTATCCAGGCGGAAGATCAAGTCGGGAATGGCTTCTAGAATGGCTCGCTGCACCTGTTCAGCGGCTTTCAAGGCCAGCTCTGCCTGCTTGGCTTCTGTAATATCCCGCACGATTGCCAGGACTTCCTGGCTGTTGAGAGGGACAATGCGGGCCTCTTCGTAGCGTACCTCCCCTTGAACTTCAATGCTGTACTCGTAGCGCTGTTGGGTTTGGGTGGCCAGGGCTTGCTGAACATAGAAAAGCCGCTGCTCGGCCAGCTCCAGCGGCAGAATTTCCCGGGGGGATCGGCCCAAGTGCTGCTCGGCTGGAGTGTAGAGATGGATATCGCCTCCGGAAATAAAGCTCAGGCAGATGCCCTGGCTATTCAGGCGAAGGATGAGGTCGGGGATGGCTTGGAGAATGGCCCGCTGGGTGGCTTCCATTTCTCTGAGGGCCAACTCCGCCTGTTTCCGCTCGGTGATATCTCGCACCAGGATGTAAACTTTGTCTCTCCCGTGAGCGACAACGCAGGCTCTCCGATAGCAGCGGATCCCCGGCTCAATCTCAACTTCGTACTCTAGGTACTGCGGCGTCTGGCTGACCAAGGCCCCCTCCGCCAGAGATGGATACTGCTCTTTCAGCGAGCCAGTAAACACGTCTTGGGCGCGGCAACCCACGTAAAACTCAGGCGGATGTCGGGTGGGAACGTAAGGGGAAGGCTTGCAATGAAGAATGACTCCCTCGGCGCTGAGCTCAAAAATCAAGTCGGGAATGGCCTCGTAGAGGGCGCGGTAGCGAGACTCGCTTTCCTGTAGAGCCCGCTCCATCTTGACCCGCTCGCTGATGTCGCGGCTGGTGATGAGGATCCCGTCTCCCACCGGCACCACTTGGTGATGGATCCAACTGGCCTTCAAGCCCGGCTGCCCCGAAATGGGGAACTCCTCTTCCAGAGGAATGCCGGTTTCCACCACTCGCTTGTATTTCTCAAAAAAGCCCCCCCAGCGGTTGATGGGCAGCAGCTCGCACAGCCGCTGGCCGATGATCTGCCGGCGCTGGAGGGAAATGAGCTCTTCCCCCTTGGCGTTGACATCCACAAAGACAAAGTCGCGGATCTCGCGGGTAACGGGATCCCGCACCGCCTCCAGCAGGTAAATAGCATCCAAGCTGGCTTCCAAGGCTGCCCGAAAACGAGCCTCTGGGCTGGGGGTGCCTCTAGGAGGTTGGAAGGGAAATCTTCGAGAAAGGCATCCCAGGATCCCTCTGAAGACAGAAAGCGGCTGACTTTCCCCCAGGCTGACGCCAAGCAGCAGGAGAGCCAAGAAGAGGGATCCCAGCAGCCAAAAGGCAAGGCCAGAGGGATCCACCAGGCCCACCGTTTTCCCTGCTGCCCACAGCCCCCCGTGCATAAAACCCAGAGCAAGGTATTCCAGCAAGTTTTTCCAGCTTATCCTGCAGGTCAAAAGAGGAAGCTCAGCCAACTTGCGGAAATAGCCTCTGTACAACCCCTTGAGGATGGCTTTTGGGGGAGACGAGCCTCTGCTCAGAGTTTCGTTTCTGGATGCAGCAGGGAGAGAGGCTCTTGATTGTCTTGATTGTAAAGAGTCAGCGGGATCCCTTGCGCCAGCGGCAATAGAGTTTTTCCAACTCCACCCAGACCATAACCACGGTGCTAAAGCCCAAGCAGATCAAAAGTTCAGTGCGGGTTAGCTCCTCTGTGCCAAAGAAGCTGCGCAAGAAAGGCACATAGAGCAGAGCCAATTGCAAGAGCAGAGTGGTCAGGACCGCGCCCAGCAGGTAGGGGTTGGAGAAAGGGTTGGTCTCGATGGTGAGCTTCTCGTTGGAGCGCACGGCCAGCGCATGGCCCATCTGGGCGATACACAGGGTGGTGAAGACCATCGTGCGCCAGTGGGGGATGTAGGCTTCCACAATGGCCATCATGAGGATTGTGGAGATGGCAAAAACCACGCCGATGCGCACCATGTAGGCTCCCAGCCCCTGGGCGAAGATGCTCTCTTTGGGGTTGAAGGGGGGGCGCTGCATCACCCCTGGCTCCGCCGGTTCCAAAGCCAAGGCCAGAGCGGGCAGGCCATCGGTCACCAAGTTCATCCACAAGATCTGTAGGGGTGTCAGCGGCACATCCCCCAAGCCCAGGATGGGGGCAGCAGCCACTGTCAGCACCTCACCGATGTTGCTGCCCAAAATGTACTTCACAAAGCGGCGGATGTTGCTGTAGACCACTCGCCCTTCTTCAATGGCTGCCACGATGGTGGCGAAGTTGTCGTCCAGCAGCACCATATCGCTGGCCTCTTTGCTCACATCGGTGCCCGTGATGCCCATGGCGATGCCAATATCCGCTTGGCGCAGGGCAGGGGCGTCGTTGACCCCATCCCCGGTCATGGCCACGAACTCGTTTTGCTTTTGCAAGGCCTGGACAATGCGCAGCTTGTGTTCGGGGGCGACGCGGGCATAGACCCTGACGGTTTGTACCGTTTGCAGCAGCTCCTCAAAACTCAGGCGGGAGAGGGTGCGTCCGTCAATCGCCTGATCCTCCGACTCGAGAATGCCCAGCTGGCGGGCAATGGCAACAGCTGTCAGTTGGTGGTCGCCGGTAATCATCAACGTGCGGATCCCAGCTTCTCGGCAGCGGGCCACGGCCTCTCGTGCCTCTGGTCGCGGAGCATCGTGCATCCCCATCAGGCCCAGCCAAACCAGGTTGTGCTCCACCTCTTCCCCGTTGTCCGGGATCCGCTCTAGCCTCTGGGTGGCTACCCCCAGAACCCGGATACCTTGGGCGGCCAGGCGGTTGTTGGTGCCGAGGATGGCTTGGCGATCTGTTTCCGACAGCTCCTGCCAAGTGCCCCCTTTCTGGATACGATCACACCGCTCCAGCACCAGCTCTGGGGATCCCTTGATGTAGACGCAATAGCCGCCGTTTTCCTGGATCACCACGCTCATGCGCTTGCGTTCTGAGCTGAAGGGAAGCTCCTGCACACGTGGGTAGCGCTCCTGTAAAGAGCCTTTGTGGAGGTTGGCCTTGGCGGCTGCCACCAGCAGGGCGGCCTCGGTGGGATCCCCCAGGATGGACCAGGTGGGCGTTGAAGGGGGGGAAGAAACTGCAGACCGAGGGTTACGCCCGGCAACAGGTTGGAGACTGGCCTGCAACAGGGCATCGTTGCAGAACACCACGGCCCGCAAGATGGCCTGCAGATCCGGGGCGCTCCCGGGATCTATGGGCTGGCCGCCGCAGTAGAAGGATCCCTTGGGAATGTAACCGGTGCCGCTGACGTGGTAATGGCGGTCGGGGGTAATGATGTCGGTTACCACCATTTTGTTTTCCGTGAGGGTGCCGGTTTTGTCGGAGCAGATGGTGGTCACGGATCCCAGGGTCTCCACTGCCGGCAGGCGGCGGATGAGGGCATGGCGGCGCACCATGCGTTGGGTGCCAATGGCCAGGGTGACAGTGATAACCGCGGGCAGCCCCTCTGGTACCACGGCCACGGCCATGCTCAAGGAGGTTTCCAGAAGCGAGGTGAAAGGGGCCATACTCCCGGCTTGCAGCAGCCCTATCCCCACCACCAAGGCCACCAAAGCCAGGGATCCCGACACCAGCACATTGCCCAGTTGGCTCATGCGCCGCTGCAGGGGAGTGGGCTCGTTTTCCACCGTTTGCAGCAGCTTCGCCACCTTGCCCAGCTCGGTATTCATCCCGATGCTGGTGACCAGGAGGATCCCTCGCCCCTGAATCACTTCGGTGCCCATGAAGGCCATGTTGCGCCGTTCCCCCAGCTCGATGTCCGGCGGGAGTACGCAATCTGCCTGTTTGGTTACAGGGGTGGCTTCTCCGGTCAAAGCTGCTTCCCGCACCTGCAGGTTCACGGCCTCGGCCAAGCGCCCATCGGCTGGGATCTGTACCCCAGCTTCCAGCAGCACGCGATCCCCCGGCACCAGTTGGCTGGCTGGAACTTCTTGCCACAGGCCATCCCGCTCCACCCGCACAGTAGGGGAGGCCAGTTTTTTCAGGGCCGCCAGCGCTTTTTCCGCCCGACTTTCTTGCAAATAGCCCAGGCCACCGTTAAGGCCAACGATCAACAAAATGGCCAGGGCATCTTTGGGAAACTCGCCTTCTTGCAAGTCCAAAGTGGCTGAGATCGCCGCTACGGCGATCAGCATCAGCAGCATGACGTTGCGGAATTGATCCAGCAGGACTTGCCAGGAGCTACGGCCAGAGGAGGTGATCAGCTCATTGGGGCCATATTGCCGCTGCCTCTGGATCACCTGCTGAGTGGTGAGGCCACGATCGGGATCGGTCTGCAACTTCTGGATGGCGGCGGCAAGGGTGAGGCTATGCCAGGCAGGAACAGAAGCAAGGGGGGATCCATCCGGTGGGATCATCGCGACCACTCGAGGGTTCTTGCCGCATTTTGACATACTCCCCGCCCTCGAGGGGGAGGATTCTTGTCATCTCCCCAGTTGTTCGGGCCATAGCTCTTCTGGCGCCAGCGGCTGGGATCATCTTCAGAGCGCCAAGCCCACGACGAGGATCGAACTCGTGACCTCCCCCTTACCAAGGGGGTGCTCTACCACTGAGCCACGTGGGCAAACCCGATGGTGGGCCGAGTTGGATTCGAACCAACGTAGGCGTAAGCCAGCGGATTTACAGTCCGCCCCCTTTAACCCCTCGGGCATCGACCCGTTGACACCGGTCCTTCATCATAGCAGAAGGTGTTGCGTAAGTCAGACACACTCCCACTGTGCCAATTGTCAGCCATCTCAAAACCGAGGAGTCAGAGTCGAAGCGGAACGAGGCAGCCCCAGAGCTGGGTATAAAGGGATCGGGTTAGGGCTGGGCACTTTTCAAGACAAACTGAATAAGGAACTTGATATCGTTTAAGACAGTTT
>NZ_JANSHS010000126.1:0-4031 GCF_047461695.1 Synechococcus sp. R6-7 | reverse complement strand
TTTCTGACTCCTGACCATGATTTCGACCCTCGGCACTCCCACCCATCCAGAGCAGACCCTTTCCCCCAACCAGTCTTTGCGCCCCTTGACCAGCCGTATCAACAGCCGGGGGCACTTGGAAATTGGGGGGTGCGACGTGGTGGAGCTGGTGCGCCAGTTTGGATCCCCTCTCTACATCCTGGACGAATGGACGCTGCGCCGCGCCTGCCAGCTTTACCGTGACACCTGGGCCCGCTGCTACGCCGGGGGATCCCGGGTTTTGTACGCCACGAAAGCCTGGAATTGCCTGGCCATCTGTGCATTGGCGCTGCAAGAAGGGCTGGGGTTGGATGTGGCTTCTGGCGGGGAGCTGTACACGGCCCTGCAGGCGGGGGCCAAAGGTGAAGATCTCTATCTGCACGGCAACGCCAAGTCTCTCGACGAGCTGAACTTGGCCCTGGAGACGGGCTGTACTTTGGTGGCCGATAGCCTGTACGAACTGCAGCAGGTGTCGGCCCTGACCACGCCCGCACGGCCAGCGCGGCTGCTCCTGCGGGTTAACCCTGGTATTGACGTCCACACCCACGAGTACATCCGCACCGGACAAACCGACAGCAAATTCGGCATCGGCCAATGGCAACTGCCGGAGGTGTTTGACTTTTTGGCAGCCCATCCCCAACTGCAGTGCGTTGGGCTCCATGCCCACATTGGGTCACAGATTTTTGATCTACAGGGCCACCGCGACCTGGCGGGGGTGCTGGCCCAGATCTGGCGGCAAGGGCTGGGCAGAGGGTTGCCCCTACAAGAGCTGAATGTGGGTGGGGGCCTGGGGATCCGCTATATCGAATCCGATGATCCCCCCTCCATCCCGGAGTGGGTGGAAACTGTGGCAACGGCGGTGCAACAAGCCTTTGCCCAGTCCGGGATCCCTTTGCCGAAAGTGCTCTGTGAGCCCGGACGATCTGTGATTGGGCCGGCTGCCGTGACCGCCTACACCCTGGGGGGGCAAAAGCGGATCCCTCCCAGCGATGACCTGCCCCAGGGACGCACCTACATCACCATCGACGGTGGTATGTCCGACAACCCGCGCCCGATCACCTATCAAGCCCGCTATACCGCCCTTCTGGCCAACCGACCAGAGGCAGAGGCCACGCAGCGGGTAACGGTGGCCGGCAAGCACTGCGAGTCGGGGGATGTGCTGTTGAAGGATGTGCTTCTGCCCGCCCCAATGGCAGGAGAAGTGTTGGTGGTTTTGGCGACGGGGGCCTACAACTACAGCATGGCTTCCAATTACAATCGCTTCCCTCGGCCAGCCGCGGTGCTGGTCAACGAGGGAGAGGCCCAGTTGATTGTGCGGCGAGAAACTTATGCCGACTTAATCCGTCAAGATGTCTTGCCAGAGCGGTTGCTGCGTTGAAGGGGAAGTTTGCCCATACCCATCTGGTCAGTAGAGGCACAGCCTTTCCTGGCAGCGCCGACCGCAGCCAACGCACCTCATGCGAGAAAGACTGGAAGACAGCCAGGAGGTGAGTGGTAGGCTGGTCTGGGGGCCGCAGTCCAACAGGGGTTCTGAGGTGCAGAACGGCACCAGGCAGAAGGTCCGCAATGAGGGGAGCGTGAACGGGGTTTTTCGCCATGCTGGCGGCCTTATGGGCTTGGCTACAGCAGTTTAACTTTCTCAGCCTCTTGGACTGGGCTCTGGCTGTCTTTCTGTTGGCTTTGGCTCTCTACTACACCCGCGAAAGTCGTGCTGGGGTGCTGGTGAGGGGATTTATAGTGCTGCTGGTGCTGTACCTGGCCACAGCCTCTCTCCCCTTGGTTCACCTGATCTTGGATCGCCTGCTCCTGGGCGCAGCTGTAGCCATGGGTGTGCTCTTTCAACCGGAGTTTCGGCGGCTGCTGGAGCAATTGGCAAGAGCCATCCGCATGGAGTGGCCGAGCAACGCAGGCGATGACGAGGAGGATCCTGAGGAAGATTTGGTGGAAGAACTGGTGCAAGCAGTGCGAGAACTTTCCCAAAACCGCACAGGAGCGCTGATTGTGATCGAGCCGGAGCAGCCAATTGACTCGCGGGTATTTACCGACAAAGGAGTACCTCTCCAGGCGCGGGTGTCGCGGGAGATCTTGCAGACCATTTTCCAGACTTCAACTTTGTTGCATGATGGGGCTGTGGTCATCCATCGGAATCGCATTCGCGCAGCGGGGGTCATCCTGCCGGTTTCGGAGCGGGCCGCCTCTCGACAGCTGGGCACACGGCACCGCGCTGCGATGGGGATCACAGAGCAGACCAATTGCTTGTGTATTGTGGTCTCAGAAGAAACGGGATCCATTTCCCTGGCGGAGGGTGGGCGCATCGAGCGGCCTCTGACCAGTGCCAAGTTACACGAACTGCTGGTACAGCGGTTGCGCAATCCCCGCGATGCCAAAAAACGAGATGCTCCGCTAAAGGGATTGTGGGCCCACCCCTGGTTTCGCAATGGGCCGCTGCGCTGGTGGGGATCCCTTGCCGATCTGACTAAACTCTTTCGCAAACCTGAGAAAACCCTCCCCGAAGACTGAATCTCCATGACCCTTTCTCCTGCCCATCTTCTGCAGTTGCCTGCCGACCTAGATCCGCAGTTGTTGCCCCGCCATGTGGCGGTGGTGATGGATGGCAACGGGCGTTGGGCGCAAAAACGGGGCTTACCCCGCAGTGTTGGGCATCAGCGAGGGGTAGCGGCCCTGAAGGAGCTGCTGCGCTGTTGTGATGACTGGGGGATCCCAGCCCTTACCGCCTATGCCTTCTCCACCGAGAACTGGGGCCGGGCCCGCGAGGAGGTGGATTTTCTCATGACTTTGTTCGAGCAGGTGCTGTGGCAGGAATTGGGGGAAATGGTGCAGCAGGGGGTGCGCATCCAGTTTGCCGGCCAGTTGTCGGCTCTGCCCCACTCTCTGCAGGAAACCATCGTGCATGCGGTGGCCTGCACCCAGCACAACAAGGGCATTTGCCTGACGGTGGCCCTCAACTACGGGGGACGACAGGAGATCCTACAAGCCTGCCGCTCCATTGCCACCTTGGTGCAGCAGGGGCTGCTGCAGCCGGATCAGATTGACGAGGCCCTCTTTTCCCAATTTCTCTACACCACCGGCTTATCGGATCCTGATCTGCTGATCCGTACCAGCGGCGAGATGCGCATCAGCAACTTCCTGCTCTGGCAGATGGCCTACACCGAGCAGTATTTCACCCCCATCCTCTGGCCGGATTTCGACCGAGCCGCTTTTCACCAAGCCTTGCTTAGCTATCAGTCGCGGCAGCGGCGGTTTGGCAGGTGAGGATGATCCCTGGTTGGATATCCGTTGCCAACCGGCAGCTAGCGCAGAAAGCTGGTCACCAACCACATCACCGTAAACGTGATCCCCACCAACAGCGCACCAGGAGCATCGCCACCGGTGAGAGGAAGGGCAATGCCGTAGGCCAACATCAGCCCCAGGCTCAGGCCCGCCAGGGCCAAGAGAAAAGCGCGAATGAAGCGGCGCTCTTTGCGGTACAGGAAATAGATACAAGCCATCAGCCCCAAGGCCAGTTGCAGCGAGGGGTACTCATCGGGAGCCAGGATAACCCAACCCCCCAGCCCACCCAGCAGCGCCGCAGGCCAGAGGGCATCGGCGGTAGAGGGGGTATCCAACCAGCGGCTGACCCAAGGCGGATTTTGGGCAGCAGGGCGGGGCAAACTCAGCTCCGGCTCAGGATGGGCAGCCCGTTGTTCGGCGTAGCGAATGCGATCGGGAACGGCGATTTTGCCCTCTTTGCGCAGGCGCAGGCGCTGCATCAGGATGGCATCGTAGGCTTGCTCCACCCGCTCCTGCTGCTGTTCGTCCGCGCCCAAGCTGGCCAGGAGCCGAGCCCGCGCCGATTGAATCTCTTCAAAAGAGGCTTCTTCGCTAATTCCCAACACCTGATACGGACTCATCTCAGCCATAGCGACCAGCCCTGTAACTCTTTATCACCTTAACCCAGCCTGCCCGACCTTCGATCCGGCTACGTAAACTACCCGACACCCGCGCTATGCGCA
>NZ_JANSHS010000125.1:0-857 GCF_047461695.1 Synechococcus sp. R6-7 | reverse complement strand
TATGCAGTTTTGCAGGACTTGCGAATGGATTGCTTGGTATTCGGGGAACCTTGCTTTGGTATTCACCAAGTCTCGTTTTTGGGAGTAGACATCCGGCCTGTCTTTCAGCTCAGGCAAATGACAGATTAAGGGGCAGGCGTTTATATCACAGCGGTTTTGTTCCCACCAGTTAAGCCGCTCTGCCAACCGATAGTTGTACTGCTTGCGCAACAGCTCCAGCCATTGCTCCATCAGGACAACTTGACTGGGCGTAGGCCGCAGGCGGTACTGATAGGCAGTCCTCATCTTAAGCGTACTCAGAAAACGCTACACTGATTATAGCGCCAGCAGGGATTAGCGACCATGAAGCATGATTTTGTTTCCAGCGGCAGAGCTGTATCTGATTTGAAGGCACACTTGGTCTTAACCACCAAGTACCGTCGCAAGGTATTTACCAGCGAAATGCTGCAGCGATTACATGAAGTTATGTATGACCTTTGCCAAAAGTGGGGTTGCAAACTTATTGAGTTCAACGGCGAGGCAGACCATGTTCATCTGCTGTTCCAGTACTACCCGCAAGTGGATCTGTCCAAATTGGTAAACAACATCAAATCCGTCTCTAGTCGCAGGATGAGAAGCGAGTTTGCGGATTACATCAGCAAGATATACCGGAAAAATGTGCTGTGGAATGAATCTTATTTCATCGCTTCATGTGGTGGGGTAACAGTCTCGGCATTGAGCCAGTACATTGAAAGCCAAGGTACTCCCGCCTCTCATCCCGGCCCAAGCGCTCCGCGCCGCTAGCGCGTTCGCTTCAGCGGGCCGTAGGCCATACGTCCTACGGACAGAGGGCGGGGCTTCTCGGCGGTTTAGCTAAC
>NZ_JANSHS010000124.1:0-11125 GCF_047461695.1 Synechococcus sp. R6-7 | reverse complement strand
GGGGGGGGGCCGGAGATCAACAGTTGGCTACAAAAACTGGACATTCCCTTCAAGTTTGTGGATGGCTTGCGGGTTACCGATGCCGCCACCATGGAAGTAGTGGAGATGGTGTTGGTGGGCAAGGTTAATAAGCAGATCGTGCAGCTCATCAGCTTGGCCGGCGGATCGGCGGTGGGGCTGTGCGGGCGGGATGGCAACTTGATCAAGGCGCGATCCCAGGGCCGGGCAGAGATCGGCTTTGTTGGGGAAGTGAGCAGCATCAACCCCCAGTTGCTGCAAACCCTGTTGGAAGGTGGACAGATTCCGGTGATCTCCAGTGTGGCTGCCGATGAGACAGGCCAAGCCTACAACATCAACGCCGATACGGTGGCGGGAGAACTGGCGGCTGCTCTGGGGGCAGAAAAGCTGATTTTGCTCACCGACACCCCTGGCATTCTCAAAGATCCTCAGGATCGCAGCTCTCTGATTACGTTGCTGGATATCGAGACGGCTCGCCAGTTGATCCAAGCCGGTGTCGTCAAGGGCGGCATGATCCCGAAGGTGCAGTGTTGCATTCGCGCCCTGGCACAAGGGGTGCGGGCGGCCCACATTCTGGATGGGGGATCCCCTCATTCCCTATTGCTGGAGCTGCTGACCGATGCCGGCGTGGGCACCAAGCTGGTTCCTTCTCAATTTGCCGCTCAGTTGGAAGGACTGAACAACGGATCCCGCTAGGCTTCCTTGATGAAGCGCAGGATCTCCCGCACATGGCCGAGAAATTGGCTATCCACACTGAGCTGAGCCACAGCTTGGTGGGTCTCCTGGCGCAATTGCCTGTGCTCCAGCTCGTTGCTGGCCCGCAACTGTTCCAGTTGGGCTTTGAGCGCGGCCAGCTCCTGCCGCAGGTAGCGCCGGGTTTCTTCCTCCTGTTGGGCCCAAGAACCGGGCTTGCCGGGATCCCATTGCTCCTGCAACTGCTCGACTTGGCGCTGCAACTGCTCTAGTCGTTCCGCCAGCTCGAGGGCATCTTCGCGAGGGATCTGGATTTGCCCTTGCAACTGGGCCAAGCGGTCGGCCAAATACTCGTAGCCCCGGATGGCCGGGCGCAGAGCCGTCAACAACAGGGCAGCCACAGCGCTGGGGTAGCCGAGGGGGGTCACCTGCCCAGCCGCCAGGCCGTAGAAAGCCAGAGCCGACAGCCCATGCAGGGCAATGGCCACGCGCAACGACCAGCGGCTGAGCTTTTGTAGGAAAGCCAAGGTTGAATCTTCCACCGGGATCCCTCGTTCCTGAGACACGACCGCCTCCTGCTGAACGGCCTTGGCCTGAAAGTAGAGGTTCCAGGGAAGGGTGACGATCACCACCAGCCACCAAAAGCTGGCGATCCCAATGGCCCAGTCGGCCAGCTCCCCAATGGGTAGCCCAAAAGCCCGCAGCAGGACAAACAGGATCCCACCGCCAATCAACAACACCAGCCCCGCCACCCAAACTGGGAAAAAGATTTTCGAGTAAGACACGGAGTAAGAGGTTGAGTAAGACATTGCCGGTTTCTCCTCATCAAGCTGCCTACAGCCTGCCCGAACCGAGCGGCCAGAAGCTCCTGAAGCGGCCAGTTTTCCGTCCGCCCCAGAGCCATTAGGGGTGCAGCTATAGCCATTCCCAATGGCGAGGAAACCCTTGCGGATCCCAAACTCCCTCTCCCTCAGGGAGAGCGCTTAGAGTAGATCAGTGCTCTCTATGAGTTGTCTTTGTTGTTCTCGGGTGTAAGCCTGTGAGCCTTGCCGCCTCTCCCCTCGATACCGATTTAAGTAGGGATCCCCGCCCGCGGCGAGCCAGCGATTGGCGGCTGCTGCGGCTCCTCTGGCCCTACGCCCGTCGGCACCTGAAGCTACTGTTGGCCGCCTTGGCCTTTCTGCCTCCCTTGGCGCTGGCGGATGCGGTGCAGCCTCTGATCCTACAGCGGGCTCTGGATGGCCCCATTGCCCAGGCTCTGGAACAGGGTGAGGCCGGGATCCTCTCCGACCTTTGGCCCTATGTGGGTCTGTTGATCCTGACGGTGCTGGTTCGCTGGCTCTTCCAAGCCCTGGAAGGGTATGTCAGCCAAAAGCTGGGGCAGTTGATGACCCGCGACATCCGCGACGATCTCTTCGCCCACATTCTGGCCTTGCCGGCTCAGTTTTTCGACCGCACCCCGGTGGGCAAGTTGATCACCCGCATCACCAGCGACGTGGAAGCCTTGGGGGATGTCTTTTCCACCGGTGCCGTCGGCATTGTCAGCGACCTGTTTACTCTGGGGGTGATCGCGGTGGTCATGCTCAGCCAACGCTGGGATCTGGGCTTGCTGCTAATCCTCATCGTCCTGCCCATCAGCGCTGTTGTCCTCGAGTTGCAGCGCCGCTTTCGGGATGCCAACTTTCGCGTGCGCGAAGAACTCTCCAAGCTGAACTCCTGGATCCAGGAGAACATCTTGGGCATTACCGTGGTGCAACTGTTTCGCCGGGAGCGGTTGAACAGCGAGATTTTTCAAACCATGAACCGCCGCTACATCCGGGAAGTGGATCAAACCATCCTCTATGATTCTGCCCTTTCTGCCGTTTTGGAGTGGGTGTCTTGGCTGGCCGTGGCGGCTTTGCTCTGGGTGGGCGGGCAGCAGGTGATGTCAGCCGGTAGGGGCTCACTTGGAGGGGGATGGACGGGATCCCTGCCCCTGCCCAGGGAACCCCTCACCTTCGGTAGCCTCTACGCCTTTATTCTCTTTTCACAACGGTTTTTTAACCCGCTGCGGCAGTTGGCCGAAAAGTTTACGGCCCTACAGGCGGGGTTCACCGCCGTCGAGCGCATCGACGCCATCCTCAGCCTGCCGGTTGCCATCCGGGATCCCGCTCAGCCCCGCCACCTACCCCCCGATGCTAAGGGAGAGGTGCAGTTTGAGCACGTCTGGTTTGCCTACAACCCCGGGGAGTGGGTGCTGAAAGACCTCACCTTCACCATCCGCCCCGGAGAAAAAGTGGCCCTGGTGGGGCCCACGGGAGCCGGGAAAAGCTCCATCATCCGCTTGCTCTGCCGTCTCTACGACGTAACCCAGGGATCTATTCGCATTGACGGTGTCGATATTCGCGATCTCCCCCAAGCCGAGCTGCACCGCCACCTAGGGGTAATCCTGCAGGATGGATTTTTGTTTTCCGGGGATATCCAGCAAAACATCACCCTAGGAGAGAAGGCAGATCTAGCGGCAGTGGAGCAGGTCGCCCGCCAACTCAACCTGCATGACTTCCTCCGCAATTTGCCCCAAGGCTACGCCACCCCTGTGCGAGAGCGGGGCAGCAACCTCTCCAGCGGCCAGAAACAGCTTATCAGCTTTGTGCGGGCCATGTGGCGGGATCCCAAAATCTTGGTTTTGGACGAAGCCACCGCCAGCCTGGATGTGGGCACCGAAGCCCTCCTGCAATCCGCTCTAGACACCCTGCTGCGGGATCGCACCGCCCTGATCATCGCCCACCGCCTTTCCACCATCCGCGATGTGGATCGCATCTTGGTTCTGCAGCGGGGGGAACTCAAAGAGCAGGGATCCCATGCCGAGCTCATGGCCCTCAGCGGGCTCTATGCCAGCCTCTATCGGCTGCAAGATCTGGGCGGCTAGCAGGGTGCTTCTGCCCAACCGTCAGCGACTGGCGCCAAAGCGAGACCGAATTGCCTTTAGGGTGGTGAAGCTGGCATCCGCGAACGCGATGCGAGCCTTGCAGAGTAACAGATTGCCGTTATCCACGGCAGTGTCTCTCAAGCTGGCCAAACCATCGCCGGCCTGCACCAGGGCACGGCGGCCCCAGCTAGAGAAATTTTTGCTGAGGGTGTTGATCAAGCGTTCCATAGGGATTGGACATTCCGCTCCTTGTCTTCCACCTAGCCTACTCCCCCAGCCGCAGGTATCCACAGAGGGCCATCAAGAAAATTGTTTGTTACAGATTGTTAAAAACTTGCCGTCAAGCCGGCAGACTGGCTATGATAGGCCCCAAGTTTGGCAAGCAATTCAAAGAAAGCGGTTAGCCATGAATCATCGGCCAGAGGTAGTGGAAGGCACAGAGTCCAAGCAGAAGGTGACCCTGTATCTCTCACCTGAGCTGCACCGGAATCTGAAGATTCGGGCTGCCGTGGAGCGGGAGCCGATGTCGGCAGTGGCAGAGAAGGCCATTACCTTCTATCTGCTTCACCCAGAGGTCATTGAAGGGGTACAAGGTAGCGCCTATCGTGTCCATCAATGTCCCAAGTGTAGTCACCCATTTGTGATCCGCGATGGAGAGGTGGTTTCCCTGCACCAGACATCGGCTGCCGAAGCCATCCTTGAAGAGGTGGAGCCAGAATACTGGGGGTCGGCTGCTGGCTCGGAAGAGCAACGGCAGGATGCTCTGGTACCCTGCTAGAACGCTCCCAAGCGGGCCCCCTTCAGGAACTTGAGCTGATAGGAGCAGACAGCAACACAGAAGGCTTCTAAAATCCTCTCAAAATCCATCCAACAAGGGCGTACTCCCAAGTGCAATCCAATACCTAGGCAACTCGAACCCCATTTTTCAACCGTTCTGGCGGCTCCTGAAATTTCCCCTCTGCAGTTGGTGTTTCCCATGCAAGAGCTAAGCATCCTCATTCAAGCTCAATACCCACTGCTGTACCTGCTGACTCCAGAGGAGGAACGGGCAGAAGCGGCTCTGGCAGCAATTGCCCGCACCCTTAAGCCTCAGCGTCGCCTATTCATTTGGACAGTTACCCACGGCATCGTCGAATACGGCAACCCCCGCAGCCTCACCCAGCACAACACCCAATCCCCCCAGCCCGCCATCCAGTGGGTAATGGAGCAAAAGGATCCCGCCATCTGCGTCTTCAAAGACCTACATGACTTCTTGGACAACACCGAGGTGAAGCGCTGGCTGCGGGATGCTATTGCCAGCCTGAAGGGATCCCACAAAACCATCCTGCTCATGTCGCCGGTGCAGGTGATCCCGGTCGAGCTGGAGAAAGACATTTGCGTAGTGGACTTCCCCCTGCCGGACATGGCCACATTGGAGCGCGCCCTCAACCGCCAGCTGGAGCAGATCCCGCGCTCCCTGCCTTTGGCTCCTGATACCCGCGAAAAGTTGCTCAAGGCGGCCCTGGGCCTAACGCAGGACGAGGCAGAAAAAGTCTACCGCAAGGCTGTGGTGATGCATGGTCGCCTCACCGAGGCAGAAGTAGACATCATCCTCTCTGAGAAGAAGCAACTGATCCGGCGCAACGGCATTCTCGAGTTTATCGAAGAGGACGAGACCATCGACGCCGTTGGCGGTCTGGAAGAGCTGAAGCGCTGGCTGCTGCAACGTTCTGAGGCCTTCACTGAGCGGGCCCGCGCCTATGGACTGCCCCAACCCAAGGGTATGCTGATCCTGGGCGTGCCTGGCTGCGGTAAGTCGCTGATCGCCAAGACCACTGCCCGTCTCTGGGGCCTGCCCCTGCTGCGTCTGGACATGGGCCGCGTTTATGATGGCTCCATGGTGGGCAAATCGGAAGCGAATCTGCGCAGTGCCCTGCGAACTGCTGAATCTCTCGCCCCTGCCATCCTTTTCATCGACGAGCTGGACAAAGCCTTTGCTGGATCAGCAGGCTCCAGCGATTCTGACGGGGGCACCTCCAGCCGCATCTTTGGCTCCTTCCTGACCTGGATGCAGGAGAAACGCTCGCCGGTCTTTGTCATGGCCACCGCCAACCGTGTGGACCGTCTGCCGGGCGAATTCCTGCGCAAGGGTCGTTTTGACGAAATCTTCTTCGTGGACTTGCCCAACATCAACGAGCGCATCGAGATCTTTCGGATCCACCTGAAGAAGCGGCGGCGCGACATCAGCCGCTTTGATCTGCGCCAGTTGGCCGCAGCCTGTGAAGGCTTCTCCGGCGCAGAGATCGAACAAGTTTTGATTGCTGCCATGTACGAAGCGTTTGCCCAGAACCGCGAATTTACCCAACTGGACATTTTGGCAGCAACGAAAGCAACTCAACCGCTATCTCGCACCATGACGGAGCAAGTGGTAGCGTTGAGGGAATGGGCCCAGCAGCGGGCTCGGCCTGCAGCGGCCTCTGTAGCCGAGTACCAGCGGCTGGAGTTCTAGGAGGAGGTGAGGATCCAAAGCTACCTTGACAGAAGCAGGGACGGCAGGGCCCAAACCTTCCCCAAAGAACAGTGCCCATTGTTTGTGTCGATGTTCCAACCCCTATACAAAGGAGAGAAACACCATGTCTCATTTTAGCACCCTGCGTACCAAAATCACTGACGGTCAAGTCCTGATCAACTCTCTGCGCGATCTCGGCTACACCGTTAAGCTGAACGCCGACGTGCGTGGCTACAACGGCCAGCGTGTTCGCGCTGACATCGTGGCTCAGTTGGAAGGCGACTACGACCTGGGCTGGTCGAAGAATCCCGACGGTTCCTACGACCTGATCGCCGATCTGTGGGGCGTGGCCAAGAAGCACAACCAAACCGAGTTGATCAACTCCATCAACCAAAAGTACGCCGTCAACAAGACCTTGGCCGAGGTGAAGCGTCCTGGCCTGAACAACGCCAACGTTAAAGTGGTGGTGCACTAAGCCGGATCCTGTCTCGCCATCGCTGCAGCGATCTACACCGACTAAAGTTAGGAGGGGCTGAATCCAGCCCCTACTTTTTGGCTTGGTTTTTGGATTGGAGGGGCTGCGACCCGAAGGAGGAACCTACGCTTCTGTGAGAGCGGCAATGCCGGGCAGCACTTTGCCTTCCAATAGCTCCAAGCTGGCCCCGCCGCCGGTGGAGATGTGGGTCATCTTGTCAGCGAGGCCAACTTTCTCGACAGCTGCCACCGAGTCGCCGCCGCCGATGATGGTGGTGGCTCCCGCTTGAGTGAGATCGGCCAGGGTGCGGGCGATGGCTTCTGTGCCCAGGGCAAAGCGGTCGAATTCGAACACGCCCATTGGCCCATTCCAGACCACGGTTTGGCACCCCTGCAGGGCAGCCTGGAAGGCTTTGATCGATTCCGGGCCGATGTCCAAGCCCATCCAATCCTCGGGGATGGCGTGGATGGAAACGGTCTGGGCCTGGGCATCTTTGTCAAACCTATCGGCTACCACCACATCCACCGGCAGCAGCAGCTCCACCCCCCGCTCTTTGGCTTTTTCCATCAGGGAGCGGGCCAGATCCAGCTTGTCGGTTTCCACCAAAGACTTGCCGGTTTGGATCCCTTGGGCTTGGTAAAAGGTAAAGATCATGCCGCCGCCCAGCAGGAGCTTGTCCACTTTTTCCAGGAGCCGCTCAATGACGCCGATCTTAGTGGAGACTTTGGAGCCGCCGATGATGGCCGCCAAGGGGCGCCGCGGATTCTCGATGGCGCCCGAAAGAAACTGCAGCTCCTTTTCCACCAGGTAGCCGGCCACAGCAGGCTGGAGGTAGGCGGTGACGCCGGCAGTGGAGGCGTGGGCGCGGTGGGCGCTGCCAAAGGCGTCGTTGACAAACAGGTCGGCCAGTGAGGCCAGCTTGCGGGCAAATTCCGGGTCGTTGTCCTCCTCTTCTGGGTAGAAGCGGACGTTTTCCAGCAGGGCCACCTGGCCGTTTTCCAGGCGGTTCACTACCGCCTCGGCCTCAGGGCCGATGCAGTCGGGGGCAAAGGCAACCGGCTGGCCCAGCAATTGAGAAAGACGGGTGGCTACGGGGGCCAGGCTATTGCCCTCGCGGGCGACCTTAACCGCGCCTGTCTCTTTGTCCTTCTTGACGGGGCGGCCCAGGTGGCTGGTGAGGATCACTTTGGCGCCTGCCTGGGTGAGGGCCTGGATGGTGGGCAGGGAGGCGCGAATGCGGGTGTCGTCGGTGATGTTGCCCTGGGGATCCAACGGGACGTTGAAGTCGGCGCGCACCAGCACGCGCTTGCCGTTTAAATCAAAGCCAGATGACAGCAGGGATCCCAGTGTTTGTTTGGCCATCGTTGTTTTCCCCCGGACTGCAGAAAATCTTTATTTTTTCTTCCGTATGTATCCTACCAGCGATTGGGATCCCGGCAGTGAGACAGATGGGCTTCGGGATCCCCTTGTTCCGCTGCTTTTGCTGGGTCGGCCTTCCGTCTGCCCCTTGGCCCCGGCAATTGTAACGGTTTGCAAATAGAATAAAAATGTTGCTTTGTCGTTACCCTCATGCGTGTTGCCATTGCTGGTGGCGGGCTGGCCGGGCTGGCCTGTGCCAAGTATCTCTGCGATGCCGGGCATCAACCGCTCCTCTTTGAGCGGCGGGATGTTTTGGGTGGCCTGGTGGCTGCCTGGAAAGATGCCGACGGCGACTGGATCGAGACGGGGCTGCACAACTTTTTTGGCGCCTACCCCAACACGTTGCAGCTGTTCCGGGAGCTGGGCATCTCCGATCGCCTGCAGTGGAAGGAACACAGCTTGATTTTCAACCAGCCGGACAAGCCGGGCACCTATTCCCGCTTTGACCTGCCGGATATTCCCGCTCCTTTCAACGCCATTGTCGGCATCTTGCGCAACAACGACATGCTCACCTGGGGGGAAAAGGTGAAGTTTGCCCTGGGGCTGGTGCCGGCCATGATTCGCGGCCAGCGCTATGTGGAGCAGATGGATCGCTATAGCCTCTTGGAATGGCTGCGGCGGCAGGGTATTGACGAGCGGGTCAACACCGATATTTTCATTGCCGTCTCCAAGGCCCTGGCCTTCATCAACCCGGAGGAGATCTCGGCCATGGTGCCCCTGACGGCCTTGAACCGCTTTTTGCAGCAAAAAGATGGCTCCAAAATTGCCTACCTAGACGGCGCTCCCCCAGAGCGGTTGTGTCAGCCGATGGTGGACTACATTGTGGCCCGTGGGGGGGAAGTGCATTTGAAGGCGGCGTTGCAGGACATTCGTCTCAACCCTGACGGCAGCGTGGCCGGGTTTTGCTTAGCCACCCCCTCTGGGCCGGTGGAGGTGACTGCCGATGCCTATGTCTCGGCCCTTTCGGTGGACGCGCTCAAGGAGCTGCTGCCGGCGCAGTGGTGGGGGATCCCCTTTTTCCAAAAGCTGCGTGAACTGGAGGGGGTGCCAGTAATTAGCCTGCAGATCTGGTTTGACCGCAAGATTACTCACATCGATCACTCCTTGTTTTCCCGCTCGCCGCTATTGAGCGTGTATGCCGACATGAGCAACACCTGCCGGGCCTATGCCGATCCGGAGCGGTCCATGTTGGAGCTGGTGCTGGCTCCGGCTGCCGAGTGGATTGATTGCGGCGATGAGGAGATCTTTGCCGCCACGCTGGAGGAACTGAAAAAACTCTTTCCCCAGCACCTTACCGGCCCCAACCCCGCCCGCGTGCGCAAGTGGGTGGTGGTGAAAACGCCGCGCTCGGTCTACAAGGCTACCCCTGGCAGACAGCAGTATCGCCCCACTCAAGTTACCCCTATTCCCAACTTCTTCTTGGCGGGCAGCTACACCCTACAGCCCTTCCTGGGCAGCATGGAGGGGGCCATCCTCTCCGGCAAGTGGGCGGCGGAGGCCATCAACAAGGGGATCCCATTTCAACGCGCTTCTGTCTCGGCCTCAACTCTGGCAGCTGCGGGGGTCTAGCTCTCCGCCGTCCGCCTCCTATGCCTTTTGAATCTTTCTTTTCCCCACAACCTCTTCTAGGCTATCCGCGGCGTCCGCTTTCCCGTAGTGTTGATATGTGCCCTCGCCGTTCCTCTTCCTTCTCTATCCTGGCCCTGCGCCCCTGGAGATCAGCCAGATGAGTCCGCTTGAGCAATCTTTTGCCCTCTGTCGCCAGATCACGGCCAAGCACGCTAAGACTTTCTACCTGGGATCCCTGCTCTTGCCCCAGTCCAAACGGCGGGCCATCTGGGCCATCTACGCTTGGCTGCGGCAAACCGATGAGTTGCTGGATGGACTGGAAGCCAGCCAGGCAGAGGTGGAGGTCACCCGCAGCAAGCTGGAGCAGTGGGGATCCCATCTGGAGTCGCTCTTCCAGGGAGGCGAGCCGCAAGTCCCCACGGACCTCGCTTTGATCCACACCATCCGCACCTACCGCCTTTCCATCGAGCCGTTTCGCGAGATGCTGCGGGGGCAGAGCATGGACTTGGATACGCGGCGCTACGCCACCTGGGAGGATCTGCGGGTCTACTGCTACCGCGTGGCCGGGGTGGTGGGGCTGATGTGCTCGGAGATCATGGGGTTTGTGCCGGGCCGGGATGGCCGCGAGGAGGCGGTGGCGCTGGGGATCGCCATGCAACTAACCAACATCTTGCGGGATGTGGGAGAGGACGCCCGCCGCGGGCGGATCTACATCCCCCTGGAAGATCTGCGCCGCTTCAACTACTCCGAGCGGGACCTGTTTAACTATGTTATTGACGAGCGCTGGATGGCTTTGATGGACTATGAGATCCGGCGGGCTAGAGAGCTCTATGCCCAAGCGGAACGGGGGATCCCTACCCTGCAGCCGGACTCCCGCTGGCCGGTAGCCGCTTCCTTGATGCTCTACCGGCAGATTCTCAACGCCATCGAGCGCAACCACTACCAGGTTTTTCGCACCCGCGCTTACGTGTCCACTCTCAGCAAGGCATTGGCGCTGCCGGTGGCCTGGTGGCGGTCGCGGCGCTCCAACTACTACGGTTACTAGTAGGGAGCAGCAAGCAGTTCCCCACGGCCGCGGCAGCAGAAAACAAGAAGACCTCTTATACAGCGAAGAAAACCTATGGTAAGCCGTGCCCTGACCCTACCCTATCAGCGAATCTGGGAAGACAGTTTAACCATCTTCTGGCGCGACTGGCTGGATCTGCGGGGGCGAGTTTGGCAGGTGGTGGCCTCGGGGCTGGTGGCTCCCCTCATCTACATTGTTGCCTTTGGGGTGGGCTTGGGGGGATCCCTGCGGGCCGAAGCTTTGGCCGAGGTGGCCGGATCCACGGCGGCAGGTTCTTATTTGCGCTTTATCTTGCCGGGGATGGTGGCTCTTTCAGCCATGACCATCAGCTTTGCCGGCACCACCTTCTCCATTTGTGGATCGCGGCTATTTACCAAGAGCTTTGAAGAGCTGCTGCTGTTGCCGGTGCACCCCTTGTCTTTGCATCTGGGCAAGGTGCTGGCGGGCATTGCCCGCGGCCTGCTGACGGCCTTGGGGGTGTTGGCGGTG